>CAZGNN010000102.1:0-5521 GCA_964527335.1 uncultured Spirochaetaceae bacterium
ATGCTCTTTTCCCTGATGGAAGCATGGGTGATGTCCTTTCCCTCGAGCGTGATTGTGCCGCTGACAAGAGGATCGAGTCCCGTCAGACCGTGCACGAACTCCGTCTGTCCGTTGCCGTCGATTCCCGCAATGCAGACGATTTCGCCGCGTCTTACGGTGAGCGAGACATCCTTTACTGCGTTGTTCTTATGAATCTTGGAGGCGACAGTCATGTTCCTGACTTCGAGAACGGGTTCACCGGGAGTGAGAGGTTTCTTCTCGACGTGGAAGCTGACGTTTCTTCCGACCATCATTGCCGAAAGCTCCTCGATGTTGGTCTTCTTCGTCTCGACCGTTCCGATGTACTTTCCCTTTCTCAGAACCGTGCATCTGTCTGCGACGGCCATGATTTCGGCAAGCTTATGGGAGATGAAGAGAATGGACTTGCCTTCGGAAGCGAGATTCTTCATGATCTGCATGAGCTCTGTTATCTCCTGGGGAGTGAGGACTGCAGTCGGTTCGTCGAAGATGAGGATTTCGTTGTCGCGGTAGAGCATCTTCAGGATTTCGGTTCTCTGCTGCATACCGACGGTGATGTCTTCGATGAGGGCATCGGGCTCTACATGGAGACCGTACTTCTCGCTGAGCTCGACGACCTTCTTCCTTGCTTCCTTCTTCTGCAGAAAGCCGTACTTCACCGGTTCGACACCCATGATGATGTTGTCCAGGACACTGAAGCACTCGACGAGCTTGAAGTGCTGGTGGACCATTCCGATACCGAGGGCGTTGGCGTCGTTGGGGTCCTTGATCTTTACTTCCTTACCATCCTTCTTGATGATACCTTCCTCGGGCTGGTACAAACCGAACAGGACACTCATGAGTGTGGACTTACCTGCTCCGTTCTCTCCGAGAAGTGCGTGGATTTCACCTTTCTTCAGTCTCAGGGTGATGTTGTCGTTGGCAACGATACCCGGAAAGCGCTTGGTGATATTCAGCATCTCTATTGCATACTGCTCTGCCAATGTATGCCTCCTTATTCTTTCCCCGTTGGGGGAATGCAAGTCATTTGGATAATTTTATTATACCTTGTGGCTTCCCACAAGATGAAAAAGGAAAATAGGACGGGGCCGCGGCATTAAAAAAGGGCCACCGGAGTGACCCTTTCTGGAAAGACGGAAGCTTATTTGATGTTTCCGAGATCCTTGACTGTGAGAACCTTTGCGTTGTCAGCCGGAGCAACTGTCGTGTCGTTGCTGATTGTGAGAGCGCCTGTGTAAAGGTCATTGACGATTGCTGTGTAGTCAGCGAGTGTGAAGGAATCAGACCACTCTGTGCCGTTGCCAGTCGGGATACCTACGAAGTTGGAATCCATATCTGTGCCGGAAACGAGGCCGAGAGTTGCGAATGTGCCTGCGACTGTGTCCCATGCGCCGTCTTCAACGATAGTCTTGAGAGCTGCCTGTGTGGAAGCATAGAGACCCTTCATTGCGGATGTGAGTGTGAGACCCTCGCCGTAAGCGCCGTCGATTGTAGCCTTCTGGTCAACGTCGACGCCGACAACCTTCTTGCCGACCTTAGCTGCTGCTTCTGCAACCGAGTTGTAGACACCGCCGCCGCATGCGAAGACAACTTCAGCACCGTTAGCATACATTGTGTCCATAGCTGCCGTTACGTCAGCATCGCCGAAGAACTGGTTAGCATATGTGTACTGGATTGTACCTGTCTTGCCGAGCTTTGCTGCTGCTGCATCTGCACCCTGTACGAAGCCGTAGCCGTAGCGGATAACTGCAGGAACTGCCATACCGCCGCAGAAGCCGAGGTTCGTATAACCGAGGGATACTGTAGCATAACCGGCGAGGTAGCCTGCGATTTCTTCCTGGTAGACCATGCAGTAGACGTTTGCAATGGATCCGCCTACATCGCCTTCGGAAACGTCGAGAGCGACGAACTTGACATCAGGATACTCGGGAGCGACTGCTGCGATGGAAGCACCGAAGAGGTAGCCGGGCATGACGATGATGTTGTAGCCGTCATCGATGGCGAGTTCGATGGATGCCGAGCGGTCTGTGTCAGAGTCTCCAGCCGGCTTGTAGTACTGGAACTTGAGTCCCTTTGCAGCTGCGTAGTCCTTGCATGCTTCATATGTTGACTGGTTGAAAGACTGGTCTGTGATATCACCACTGTCGGTGATCATTGCGATTGCATAAGTTGTTTCAGCTGCTGGAGCTGCTGCAGCTTCCTGAGCACCCTGTGCGAAGAGTGAGAGGGAGAGGCAGAGAACAAGAAGTACTGTAAATACTTTTTTCATTGTATATCCTCCGAGATATATTTCCCCATACGGGGATTTTCATAACAGATTCAGTATAATGGCGAACAAAATGAAGTTCAACAATAAAGTCTGAATTTGAAAGGCGCTGATGAAACAAAAATGCAACACGGAGGGCCTGTCTTCCGCTGTCTCTGTTGTATTTCACTGTTTCTGCACAGGGCCTGTTGCACTTGAGGAACACGGATTAAAATTCCAAGATTTTCCTTGCGCATATCGGGAAAGTGTGAAACAATCAATCCGTTGCCCGAAAGAGCAACTCCCTCAAAGGGGACAAGGAGGTTGCCGCTGGAATGATTTCCCGCGGTATTTTTTTGTCTCTTTGTGCGGCTGGGACATAAGTTCTTGCAACCGCATGCATGTTTTCTGTTATAATGCATGGGATCAGAAAAGATCTGGAAGGGTGGTAAGATGAGGAGATATCTTCCTTTAATCATAATTATAATGTCATGTCTCTTCGCCGTATCGTGCGGGACGACGAGATTTTCCTTCGACAGAACGGAACGGAACATCGTGGAACTCGGAGGTACGTACGACAAGACGACCGAAGAGGAAATCACGAAGCTGTACGAGAGCGACGGCCTGGATGAAGTCATAAAGGAAGTCTACGAGGGTACATATACTGCAGTTGATGTCCAGGGGTATCTCGGAGACGACATCTACAAGGAATACGAGAAGAGGGTCGAGGAACTCAAGAAGGAGATAGAGACTCTCCGCAAGGAAGAGGGACTGGAGGAAGTCGCCAACGCCGTTCTCGACGAAACATATCCCGAAGGTCTCATAATCGAGGCGTTCGGAGGAGAGGGCAAGCAGCTCACCTCCGACTTCAGGACGGTCCTGGGAGAGAAGACGGCGCTGAGGGATGAACTCAGGGGAATCCTGGAGGAACTCGGGTACGAAGGCATCAAGGATGCACTCATCAATGAGGAATACGATGAGGAGACCATCGAGGAGTATCTGGGGAAGAGCACCCTCGACAGGGCCAAGGAGATATACGCAAAGGAAACGGGCACCGACGGCTTCAATCCGACGAAGAAGGACAGCACATCATCCTCTTCCGCTCAGACAATGGAGTTCGTTTCTGCAACTGCAGCGGCATCTTCAGGTGAAAAGAAGGAAAACAGTCTCATTGTCCAGATAGTAGCTGTCGCCGTTGTCGTCATAGCCTTCTACATCATTGCGGCAGTCGTGAGAAGCCTCAACAGGGGACCTGTGAATACGGCCGTGTCCGTGATAGCGACACTGGTTGCAACGATTGCTCCCGCAGCAGTCTTCATTGTCCTTCAGGGATGGTCAGTCTATTCTCTGGGCTTTTTGCTGATACTTCCAGTCTTCTTCATCCTCACAGCTGAGATGAGGGATTAGCCTGGATTTCATCCAGGGCCCTCAGAAGGTCAGAGTGATAGAAGAACTCATCGAGCGCGATGATTCCCGCTCCCTCGAGTGTGGCCTTGTCGCCGCGTTTTGACTTGTGAACACCGACGCTCCCCCTCAAAGGCGGGAGTGTCATTTTCAGCCTGTCGCTGATGGATGCACAGAGGTCATCGGGCATGCTGCTGAGCTCTCCCGTGATCACGACATCCTCAGCTCCGAGTGCCTGCACGGCTTCGCTGAGCGCGAATGCAACGCTCTTTGAAACATCGTCGATGGCAAGAAGTCCCTTCTCCTCGCTCGTGAGATGCCGGTACTGCGTGATTCCCGTCATTTTCTTCAGTACAAGACCGGAAGCCACGGCCTCGAGGCATCCGTTTGCACCGCAGGAGCACATCACGCCGTTCGTGACCTTCATGTGGCCCAGAGTGGGAATGTAGTGCAGGAACCTCTCGTAGTAGACACCTTCAATCGTGTCTCCCCAGGAGACGAAGAGTGTCTTCTCGTTACTTTCCGTTTCGATTTCAGCTCTTGCCTGTGCAACTGCGGCTGACGTGTATGTCACGGGCCATGGGAATGCGGAAGAGGGGACACTGTCCTTGTTTTCTCCGACAATCGTGATGCCGTAGACCTTCGTCCCGTCCTGCGTCATCTTGTTTATGAATGCGGCAATCTGGTTTATCATGCCGTCGTCCTTCGGAAAGCGTTCGAATCTCAGAACCTGTCCCGTTAGATTCGATGCCGATGCCGTGACGGTGGATGACGAGAAGACGAAGGAGAATACCCTGCCGTTCTTCTTCGCTATCGAGAGCTTCGTGGACGGACGGCCCTGTGTCGACATGTCCTTTGCGCCGCTTTCTACGAGGCCTTCCCTTATCAGGGCATCGGTTATTTCCGATATCGAGACCTTGTTGAGAACAATCTCCCTCGAGAGCTCTGCTCTGGAGAGGTCTCCCTTCCTGAGGGCGTTGAGAACCTTGAGTCTGTTTATCTTTCTTGCATTGTCGGGTCGTGAGAAGTCCATACGGCCATTATAGCACAAAGACGGCTTTGGAAAAGATGACAGATTTCTTGCCTCTCCGCTTTTCCTTTATTATCTTCAGATGTGACTGGAGGACATAATGTCAAACAAGAAGTTTAAGACAGAAGTCGCGGACCTTCTGCATCTACTCATCCATTCCCTTTATTCAAACAAGGAAATATTTGTCCGTGAAATAATATCAAACGCATCAGATGCCATAGATAAGCTCAAGTACCTGTCGCTCACCGACGGTCCCCTCAAGGGCTATTCGTTCGACCCGAGAATCCAGGTCTCGTTCACGGAGGAGGGCGAGAGAACCCTCACCATCAGCGATAACGGTATCGGAATGAACGAGGAGGATCTCAACGAGAACCTCGGAACAATCGCATCAAGCGGCACGAAGAAGTTCCTCTCTTCCCTCGGCGACGACGCGAAGAAGAACTCCAACCTCATCGGCCAGTTCGGTGTCGGCTTCTATTCGGCCTTCATGGTTGCAAAGAAGATCGAGGTGACATCGAGAAAGGCAGGCGAGGAGGGCGCATGGCTCTGGTCTTCGAACGGCGAGACAAGCTATTCGATCGAACCCGCCGAGAGGGCAGAGCAGGGTACGACAGTCAAGATCTACCTCAACGATGAGGATTCCACATATGCAACGAGATGGACTCTCGAGAACCTCATCAAGAAGTACTCCGACCATGTCGCTTATCCTATCTATCTCGAGTATGACCAGACTCACTACGAGAGCGAGAAGGACGAGAACGGCGAAAGCAAGAAGACAGTCGAGCACAAGAACGAGCAGATCAACTCATGCTCCGCTCTCTGGA
>CAZGNN010000103.1:0-5505 GCA_964527335.1 uncultured Spirochaetaceae bacterium
CACATAATACTGGGGCTTCCGGGAGAGGGAACGGAAGACTACATCAATACCGTGAAATGCGTGAACAGAAGCGGGGCCGACGCCGTGAAGATACATAACCTTCATATTGCAGGGGGAACGAAGATGGCCGACTCCTTCTATGACGGCGAAGTCGTCTCATCCTCAACGAGAAGACACCTCGAGAACTGCGCCCTCGTTCTGAGACACCTCCGGAGTGACATAATCATAGAGCGTCTTGTCTGCGACACTCCCATGCACCGTCTCATCGAACCCAGGCACTTCATGGACAAGTCTCTATTCCTGAGAACCCTCGATGATTATATGACTGAAAACGGCTGGAAACAGGGAGACCTATATTCTCCTGATCAGATCCCTCAGCTCATCGTATGATGAAACGGACCATGTGGCCGCTTCGGACTTCTTTCCGCTGAAGTTCAGGTAGATGCTGTCGATTCCGGCATTCACGGCGCCCTGTATGTCGCTGTGCTCGCTGTCGCCTATCATGACGCATTCGTCCCCTGTTTTCCCGAGTGCCCTGAGTACGGCGTCGAAGAGCTCCTTCTGGGGCTTGTGATATCCGACTTCGCTGCTTATGAAGATTCTCTCAAAATATTTTTCACAGCCTGTATCCTTCAACCTCTGGCGCTGTATCGAGGAAATGCCGTTCGTTACAAGTGATTTAGGACGATCGGCGATGCTTTCAAGAAACTCGACAGCTCCGTCAAGCATTCTTCCGTTATGCGCAAGTGCATCCCTGAAGAGGGCTGCGGCATCCTCTGCGGAGAGATCCTTTCTCCCGATACGGTCGAAGAAGAGGCGCCAGCGCTTCACTTCGAGTTCGTCAAGTGTGAGGAGACCATCCTCATACTCCTTCCAGCAGAGGAGGTTCCCGACCATGTAGGCATCCTTCATTTCCTCGAAGGACGTGAGAAAACAGCTTTCGAAGACTTTCCCTAATCCGATTTTCTCTGTAGCATTGAAGTCCCAAATCGTCTGGTCTGCATCAAAAAGTAAGTAGCGCATGTGGAAAGTTTAACATAATAATCAGTTTTTTCTACACGTTTTCTCTTTTTGATATCATATTTAAGAAGAAGGAAAAATAAAAAATGAAAAGTGCACTCATTTTCTGGCTCTTCGGTGTAATAACACTGCTTTTCGGCGTATTCGTCATAGTTCAGCCGGCAACCGTTCTCAATATTGCGGCTGTCGCTTTCTCCATCATCCTTGCCCTCCGCGGCTTGAGGAAGCTCATTGATGCTCTCCGCTTCTCCCGTAAGGCCGTCAAGGTCTCCGTCAACGGCGCTCCGATCGAGAGCGGCGTACAGAAGAAGATCAAGTTCACGATCCTCATCGATGGCATCATCTCCGCTGCCCTGGGTGTTCTTGCGCTTGCATTCGCACTCTCGTTCCTGCAGAGCAGGAGTGACGGAATCATGAAGGTTGTCATCTACATCATCGCGGCAGGATTCCTCTATACCGGTATCGTGAACATAATCGAGAACTACCGCCTGAAGCCTTATGCCGACCTCAGCAGCGTCTTCAACGGCAACGGACTTGTCTATATCATCGCCTCCGTTCTTCTCTTCATCTTCCCTGCCTTCGTGGGACAGACCCTGATGAACATCTTCGGTATTCTCCTTATCATCGCAGGCGTATGTATCTTCGTCTGGGGCATAAGAGTATGTGTTCTTCTCGTCGAAACGAGGAAAAAGGACAAGGCTCAGACAGTCTCTTACGAAGAGGTAAAGTAACTCTTTCCCGTCTATAGACTTCATTCTTCATATCCCTCACTGTTTCTTCCCTCTGTCAGTTGACAACCGCTCTGTAAAAATCCGATACTGACAGAAATCAGAAGAATCAATGAGGGAAAAATGACGATAGACTTCTCAAAATACAAGGACGGTCTGGTTCCTGCAGTCATCCAGGATGCCGTCACACGCAATGTCCTTACGGTAGGCTTCATGAACGAGGAGGCCTATAAGCTCACGCTTGAGAGGGGGCTCGTCACATTCTACTCACGCTCCAAGGGCCGTATCAGGGTCATGGGCGAAAACAGCGGCAACTATATCAAGGTGAGGGAGATTCTCGTCGACTGCGACGGTGACACCCTCCTTATAAAGGCGATGCCGTCAGGCCCGGTATGCCATACGGGAAGCGACACATGCTTCGGCGAGGACAACCAGCCGGGAGATTTCTCGTCCCCCGAGTTCCTCTTCTATCTTGAATCGGTTATCCAGGACAGGAGACTCAACCCCAGCGAGGGAAGCTACACCAACCACCTCTTCTCCCGCGGTCTCAACCGCATTGCACAGAAGACGGGTGAGGAGGCTGTCGAACTTGTCATCGCGAGCAAGGATGACAACAAGGACCTCTTTTTAGGAGAGGCTGCCGATCTCATGTACCACTTCCTCGTGCTCCTTGCACAGAAGGACTGTACGCTGAGCGAAGTCGTCGATGTCCTCAAGGACAGACATTCAAGATAACTTTACGTTGGTACGGCTTTGTTAAACCAGAATTTACAAATTTCTGTAACTTATTGTTTTGATATTGGTTTATAATATGTCTCGGAAGGGCACCGGGTGCCTTTTAGAGTAGGAGATAAATTATGAAAAAGTTAGGTATTATCATTCTCATCCTGGCGCTTGCATGCACAAGTGTATTCGCTTCTCATGTTTTCCAGATCGGTGCTACCGGCAGATTCGGTGGCGATATCACAAAGATTGACGACTACAAGAACATAGACAACTATGACTTCGGTGCTGATGCAAGACTCAACTTCGGTTTCTTCGGCGTTGCAACGAACGTACTCTTCGGCAAGAACGGAGACAACACTGTTCTCAACACGATTATCACGGCCAACCTCCGCGCTGACCTCAACGTCGTCGACCTCGCTTTCGGTGTCGGCTACGCTCTCCCGATTGAATTCGGCAGCGAAGGCGTCATTGTAGACGGACAGCCCGCAAGCCAGACATTCGACGTTCTCAAGAACTCACAGCTTCTTGCACGCGCCGCTGTCGGCGTCAACATCGGTGCTCTCGGCCTCAGCGTTGACTACAAGATTCCGTTCCAGACACTTGTTGACTATTTCAAGGGCGATGACCTCAAGAATGTCGAGTCCTTCAAGCAGGGCAAGATTGCATTCTCTGTTCTCGTCAACCTCTTCTGATTCGGTCTGACGACAGATGAAACCTCCACTTCAAGGGTGGAGGTTTTTGCTTTATAATACTCCCATGATTGATAAGAAATACGTTGATTATGCAGTTGAGAAAGCTCTCTCCCTCCTTTCGGTGGACAGTCCCACCGGCTACACGGAGGAGGTTGCAGCTCTTGTAAGAAGTGAATTCGAATCTCTCGGTTTTGCTACCAGGATGACGAACAAGGGCGGTGTCATCATCGACCTCGGCGGAAAGGATGACACGGAGGGCCTTGTAATAATGGCGCACATGGACACCATCGGTGCCATCGTGAGCGAGATAAAGTCAAACGGCCGTCTCCGGATGGATATGCTCGGCGGTCTCCATCCCGTAGGAATCGAAGGGGAGAACGTCCGTATCCACACCCGCGACGGGAAGATTTACGAAGGTACCATCCAGATTCCCAATCCATCCGTTCACGTCAACGATGACTTCAACAACTCCCCGCGTACCTGGAGGGTTCTCGAATGCTTCATCGACGAGGATGTGAAGAGTAAGGATGACGTGAAGAAGCTGGGTATCGAAGTGGGGGACCCCATATGCCTCTTCACGGGAGCACATGTGACTGAAAGCGGTTACATAAAGTCACGCTTTCTTGATGACAAGCTCTCCGTCGGCATAATCCTCGCGCTTGCAAAATACATTTCCGACAACAGAATCGAGCTCTCACGCCACACCTATGTCCACATCACGGCATACGAGGAAGTGGGGCACGGTGCATCGTCCTCCGTTCCTAGAGGTGTCACCGAAGGCCTCTCCATCGATATGGGATGTGTCGGAGAGGGATGCTCCTGCACGGAAAGGGAAGTCTCCATCTGCGCAAAGGATGCAAAGGGGCCTTACAACTACCGCATGGTCGGTGCTCTCATCGATGCCGCGAAGAGGGAAGGCGCAGCCTATGCAGTCGACACCTATCCCCATTACTCCTCTGACGTTGAAGCCGCACTCTCCGGCGGGGCCGACATACGCCACGGTCTCATAGGTCCCGGCGTATTCGCTTCCCACTGCAACGAGCGCAGCCACATTGACGGCGTGAAGAACACTCTTCTCGTCCTCAAGGGTTTTCTGCAGATCTGAGTCTCTCGAGTGCGAGGAAGGCTTCCTCTCTCTTCCCCGCACTTCTGACTTCACCTTCAACAAAACGGTCTACCGCATCCATCTCCCTGTGTTCGAGGAAGGAGTAGTAGGCCGTATCTGAAAAGATGACGTGGTCGACGAGGTTGATCCCGAGTATTTCGCCTGAAAGGGCGATTTTTCTCGTTACCTGTCTGTCCTCATTGCTCGGCACAAGCAGTCCAGACGGATGATTGTGGGCTATCGCAATGGAGGTCGCCCGCTTCTTCAGTGGCTCGGAGAACACTTCCCTGGGGTGGAAGAATGCCCTGTTGACGAATCCTATCGTCGCAACGGTGGTATCCAGCACTTCCTTCGCGCCGTTGAGCGAAAGCACAATGAGGTACTCCTGGTCGTTGCGGTTGGCGTAGTGCCTCACTTCCTGGAAGATATCTGTGGGATGAAGGATCTGCTTGGGCTTTCTGGTGTTCTTCCTCCTCCCGAGCTCCAGGGCTGCGAGAATCGTCGCACCCTTGGCTCTTCCGACGCCGGGAATGTTCATCAGCGTCGCAAGGGGAAAACTCGTTCCCCTGTCGAGGAGGGACAGTACCTCATTGCTGATTTCATCGACACCCCGTGCTGCATTGCCCTGACCGAGAAGTATCATCAACAGTTCCCGGTCGGAGAGCGCTCTGACTCCCAGACGCTCCAGTCTTTCTCTCGGCTCCTCGCCGTCTTTGAATCTTGGTGTTTTTTCTGTACTCATACTTATAAAGCAGAATTTCTCGTGATTTTGTCAAATAATTCGTACAGAATAACAAAAATTGTCTGATTTTTGTCTTCTGATTGCCTCTGCGACTATATCAACCGGCATTTCTGAATGCTGTTCTTTCCCTGTCGTACCATTGGCGTTTCATCCGAAATGACAGATAGTGAAGATGAAGAGGGGCTCTGCCTCACTTCACCAAGGGGTGTCCCGTTTGTCGGATGCCCGATTTTTAATGCTCTTAGGACTGTAACTGGAAGGGACTGCTTCTTCCGTATTTTCTTTGAAAAGAGTCATCTTCCGCTATTGGCAGATTATCATAAAGATACGATATTCAAATTGAAGAGCGGCTATGGCCTCACTTCAGCTAGGGGTACTCAGATAGTCGGGTATCCTGTTTTTTCGTTTCGGGCGGGATTTTCTGTAATTCGTTACTGTGACTTCAGTTATTTTTGATTCCCATAGAAAATAGTTCTGTGGCGTCCTGCAGTA
>CAZGNN010000104.1:0-4016 GCA_964527335.1 uncultured Spirochaetaceae bacterium
CGAAACGTCGCGGACGTGTGAAGAGACAAACCTTTGCTCCGACTGAAAACAGATCTTCAATGAACCTGGTCTTGTCAACGTAGTAATAGCCGTCTGTTCTTATTTCCCTGAAATCCTCGATTCCAATCGGCAAAGATAATGTATTCGTCACAAAGTATTCCTCAATCTGAAATTATATTACCATCGCAGGGGGAATATAACAAGACAAAAGGCGGAATGAAGATAATAAAAGAGACGTCCTTGACGTACCGGAGTGTTTGCCGTTTACGTTAGATATTCTCTTCTAGAAATCCCCTGTACTTTACTCATAACCTTCCTTGCAGTGAATCACGATGGAAAAATCTCCGGAAAAGCCGGGATTTTTCCAGATAAGTCATTCCCATAGTCCGGATATCAGTAGCCGTACTTCTTCCTGTTCGTCAGTACGAACGTGACGGAGAGAATCAGCGACAGGAGTTCTGAGAAGACCGTTGCAAGCCAGATGCCGTCAGAGCCGAGGATAACAGGGATTATGAGGACACACGCTATCTGGAAGACGAGACTCCTCATGAAAGATATGACGGCAGAGACAAGGCCGTTGTTGAGGGCCGTGAAGAGAGATGAGGAATACATCGAGAAGCCGCAGAAGAGGAATGATATCGAATAGAGGATGAATGCGTGGATGGTGAACTCCAATAGCTCTCTGTCGTAAGAGACGAATATGAGACCCAGCGGACGCGCGAGAACGAGGGAAAGGAGGAACATCAGCACTGATTCGACAGCGATGATCACATAGCTCTCCTTCACGATCTTCTTCAGATGGTCGCGGTCTCCCGCGCCGTAGTTGTAGCCGATGATCGGCGCAGAGCCTACCGAGTAACCGATGAAGAGCGACACGAATACTATACCCACGTACATTATGACGCCGTATGCGGCAAGGCCGTCCTCTCCCGAGTACTTCAGAAGCTGGAGGTTATATACCGCACCGACAACGGACGCCGAGACATTACTCAGGAATTCGCTCATTCCGTTTGATGATATAACCCCGAGATTCTTCCAGTCGGGAGTGAAGTGACGCTTAAGCTTCAGTCTTGAGCTGTTCTTCCTCATGAAGTAGACAAGGGGGATGAGGCCTCCGGCTACCTGGCTCATCGCCGTTGCTGTGGCGCCTCCCTTTATACCCCAGTGGAATACTGCGATGAAGAGAGCGTCGAACACTATGTTTGTCATTCCTGCCGCAACGGTGACGTAGAGTCCCAGCCGGGGTTTGTCGGCTGTGACGAAGAGGCACTGGAACTCGTACTGGAGAATGTAGAAGGGAAGGCTGGATACGATTATCTTCGCATAGACGGAGGACATCTCGAGAAGCTCTCCCGTCGCTCCCATGAGGGCAAGAATCCTGTCTATGAAGAGAAGTCCCAGCACTGTAAGGAAAAGCCCAAGGACGATGGAGAAGATGACGATGAAGGAGAAGATAGAGTTCGCCTCATCCGCTTTTCCCTCTCCGAGCTTCTTGCTGATGAGAGCGGATGCACCGGTTCCGAACATGAAGCCGATGCACCCCAGGATCATTAGGATGGGGTAGGCGAAATTGACGGCTGCGAGTGCAGTCTTACCCACCCAGTTCGATACGAAGTAGCCGTCCGCGATGACGTAGACGGATGTGAAGAGCATCATCATGACGCTGGGAAACGTGAACCTTAAAAGGCGTGAGTAGTTGAACCTGTCAGATATGCTGAGAGTCATTTTAATCTCCGGGGTATGAATGTAATCGGATTATTCCTTTCTGAGTGCTTTATTGATCATGTATGAGTCGAGGCTGTTCTGCATGCTCATGAGGTATTTGGCCATGAGGCGCAGGAATGTGTCGACTTCCTTCTTCGTGAAGGAGCTCATCGCCGTATTCTCCCACCCGATGAGCTTCCTCACCGTCCTGTCGCAGAGTTCCGACCCCTCGGGGGTGAGAACTGCGCACTTCATCTTGCCGTTGACCTTCTCGAGCGTGACGATTCCCTTCTTCTCGAGAATCCTCATCGAGGAGTTGATGGTCTGCTTCTGCAGGCCCGAATATCTTACTATGTCACCCAGGAGCGCCTTTCCGCCCTCGAAGCATATGAGGTAGAGAATGTTCACGGCGCTGTCCGTGAGTCCGAACTGGAGTGATATCGCATGATAGAGGGCTTCTGTCTCCCATGCGAGTATGTTGTATCTTCTGAAGTCACTTTCCTTAAGCACGTCAAATGTCCGATTTCGTACTTATTCTGTACGTTTTCGGACTTTTGTCAACATTCGTCCGTAAATGCATGCAAAATGCCGGAATCCGGAATGAAGACGAAGAAGACCGGGAGGAGCATTCTCCCTCCGGTAACGGGAAAGAGCGAAGCGTTTTCTTTTTCGATTTTTCCGTCAGGGTGGTGTCTCAACATGTCCCTTTTGTTTATAGTACTGAATCTGTTGAGGTTTATATGAAGAGAGTATTCCTTTCAGTTGTATGCATTCTTTTGGCAGCAGTGCTTTTCGCCTCTCCCGACAGGGTGAGGATGATATCAATCGGGCTTGACTACAACAACTCCCCCGATGAGGAGATGGTGCTCTACGGCACGCTTAACGATGCCTATCAGATGACGGCGGCAGTGCAGAATGTAATGGAAGCCAAGGGCGTTGAATTCGAGAACGTGATGATGATCCAGGAGGGAGAAGGTGACTTTTATATCGAGATAACAGTCATCTCGGAGGAGAGACTGGACGAGCTTGAGAGTGAAGTCGAGAGCATTCTTCTCACACTCAACACGGACTCCGTCGACGCAATGGTGTATCCCCTTGACGATGACGCCGTTCTCATCACCGACCGTGTCACCGTTGATATTCTCTACGACGTATACGAGGCAGTTGCGGCAATCGAGACAGGGGATGATGAGGCGATATCATTCGACTTCTTCGACATAAAGGACACACCGACATACCCCTCTGCGGACAACGTACTCAACCAGATACTCCTCTGTCAGGACCTCGATTATGATGATCTTCTCATCGTCTACTATTCAGGACACGGCGGAAGCGAGAATGCGTTCACCAATTCTGACATGGAGAACCTCCTCAAACCGTTTGTCGATGACGGAAGGATAACGGAAGTAGAGAAGGATGCAGTCCTCGACCTCAATGTAATCCTCATCGGTACAGTGATGGACAGACTGACATCCCTCGGAGTCGACGACGAGACCGTGGTCGAAATCGGGGAGGCGATGGAAGAGAGCGAGGACTACTACAAGACGGGAGTTCTTGCGACGGCATACACATACGACAACTACTGGAGTGACTGCACGAGCCTCGAGATGTACATGGTCTACACGGCACTCTCTTACCTGAAGTGTGACTGTGTACTGATACTTGATTCCTGCTTCTCCGGCTATGCAGCAGAAGACCTCTCCGAGTATTTCGACGAGTCGGAATACGACCACGCTATCAACATCGAAGTCATGAGCGCATCGACGAACGACGAGTACAGCCAGGAGTATGCAATAGACCTTGATGACGGGGAGTGGGAGATGCACGGTGCATTCACATCCGAGGTTCTCTCGAAGCTGGGATGGAAGCTCTCTTCGACAGAGACTACAGATATAACGGTACCGTTCTACACGATGGCGTCGGACGGCTCCGTAATCGATATCTCTACAGAAAAGGCCGTCAACGGCTATACGTCATTCATCCCCGAGAGACAGACGGCAACCCAGTTCTTCGCATCCGTCGTGGAAAACTGGAATGCAGAGGACCAGCATCCGCAGAACAGCGAGAGTACATATCTTCTGTATTTCATCCCGTAAGAGAGTCAGCTGAAATCAGACCGGAAAGGTCATCATATCATCGTAATCCGACGAACTTCCGTGATGGCCTGTTCCGGTTTTCAGCATATAAAATAATCTCGTGGAAACATGAATGGCGTAGAAAATGACGTAGAAAAACAACTGAATAACTTGTTAATTTATAAGTAATCAGGTTGTTATAATCTTAGAATCGGACAGAATGTGGCGCAGAAAATG
>CAZGNN010000104.1:4116-5494 GCA_964527335.1 uncultured Spirochaetaceae bacterium
TGGCGCAGAAAATGACGCAGAAAACTTGCCCGCTTCACTTACGGCTTCAGACAGCCGACCGGCACCACGAAGATCCCGTCTGTGCGTCTGTAGGCGTATTCGGTTGTCCCGACAAGAATCATCTTGAATGAAGGAACTCTCAATTCCTTTTCTCTTATGAGAGTTTCAAGTCTGTTGAGATTGTCGGCTCCTTCTGCAATTCTTCTGTCTCCACCGAGTTTGATTTCAACAAGGCCGTAGTCTCCGTTCTTTAGGTGAATCACGGCATCGCATTCAAGCCCGTAACGGTCACGGTAATAATCAACCCTGCCACCTATTGCTTCGGCATAGACTCTCAGATCCCTGATGCACATGGTTTCGAAAAGGAGACCGAATGTTTCGGAATCTTTCATAATCTCATCAGGACCTGCCCCTAGGGAAACCACTGCAATTGACGGATCTACATAATATCGTGTATCGACTGCTCTCACCGCAGATTTCGACCTCAGATTGATGTTCCATGCCGGCATGTCTTCAACGGCGAATACAGTTTTGAGGGAATTGATGTAAAGGGCTATTGTATCTTCACAGATTGTGTCTGCATCATTTGCTGCGATGTCATCCATGATGGTTTTCAGAGATACCTTTCCTCCCATGTTCCGTGCAAGTGACCGCATTATTCGTCTCGTTCTGTCAGGATCCTTCCTGATGCCGTCGGATCTTGAAAGATCGGAGTTTATGAGCCCTTCAACATATTCCTCTGCAACGGCAAGTGATGCACGGTTGCTTTTCCCCAGAGCAAGCGGCCACCCGCCACGTGCTATCAGAAATGCCAGATTATCACGACGGAGTGTATTTGTGCCGCCAATGGGATCAGATGGCGACTGGAAGAGTTTTTCAAGACTGACTTCGCCGCTTGATTCACCTGATTCGAAGAGTGACATCGGCCTCATCCTTAGAAATGCATAGCGTCCGACTCCCGAGTGCCTGATTTTGCTCGGGTCAGCAGGAACCGCTGACCCGGTCAGAATGAAGAGGCCTGATTCTCCTCTTTTGTCAGCTTCACGTCTGACGTAATCGAATAGCTTCGGAACAAGCTGCCATTCATCAATGAGCCTCGGAACATCTCCTATCAGAACAGATGCCGGATCGATGTCAGCATTATCGGCATTGTCGAATTCGTCCATTTTGATGATGCTCTTTGCAATCTGCTCTGCTGTTGTTGTCTTTCCGCAGGCCTTTGGCCCCTCTATGAGGACTGCCGGCATGCATTCAAGTTTGAACTTAAGTATTTCATCGACTACACGTTTCCGGTATTCTGCCATGTATTTCTCCTCTTATTCATTTTAGGTGCCGAATAGGATTTTGTAAAGCAAATCGGTTCATTTGTGGTATTCCG
>CAZGNN010000105.1:0-5438 GCA_964527335.1 uncultured Spirochaetaceae bacterium
ACGTTCATCAACAGCTGGAATGACTATTTCATGCAGCTGATCATGCTCAGCAAGTCAAACAATCTGACCATATCTCTCGGTATTGCAACGATGCAGGCCGAGAACAGCACCGATTTCGGTATCATCATGGCCGGAGCGGCTCTCGCGTCGCTCCCGATCATAATCGTGTTTCTGATCTTCCAGAAGTATTTCACGAAGGGAATCACGATGGGTGCCGTCAAGGGCTGATTGATACAGGAGGTAATATTTCATGTCAGAAAGAGAAGATAAATACAAAGGTATCATTCCCGCATTCTATGCCTGCTATGGCAGAGACGGGGAAATCGACAGTGGCCGTGTGAAGGAGTTTACACGCTATCTCATCGGAAAGAACGTGAAGGGACTTTATGTCGGCGGAAGCAGCGGGGAGTGCATCTATCAGAGCGTGGATGACAGGAAAAAACTCCTGGAGGCAGTGATGAGCGAAGCTGAAGGAAAGATTACGGTCATCGCTCACGTTGCATGCAACAACACGAAGGATTCACAGGAACTTGCGGCGCATGCAGAGAGTCTCGGAGTCGATGCCATTGCGTCAATTCCTCCTATCTACTTCCATCTTCCGGACTATGCAATCGCAAAGTACTGGAATGACATCTCTTCTTCCGCTCCGAAGACGGACTTCGTCATCTACAACATTCCGCAGCTTGCGGGTGTCGGTCTCTCGATATCACTCCTGAGGGAGATGCTGAAGAACGGGAGGGTAATCGGCGTCAAGAATTCCAGCATGCCCACCCAGGATATCCAGATGTTCAAGGCCGAGGGAAAGAAGGACGGAAGGGAATTCGTTGTCTTCAACGGTCCGGACGAGCAGCTTGTATCCGGTCTTGCTATCGGAGCAGACGGCGGCATCGGCGGAACGTACGCCGTGATGCCCGAGCTCTACAATGCAATCTTCTCGCTTGTACAGACGGGTGATATCCCGCGTGCAAGGGAAATCCAGAACGACGCGGATTCAATCATCTATGCACTCTGCACTGCAAAGGGCAACCTCTATGCAACGATGAAGGAAGTCCTGAAGAAGAGGACGGGAATCGACCTCGGAGGCGTCAGGGCTCCGCTCTATCCGTACTCCGACTGCGACAGGCCTGTTGTCGATAAGTGTGCGAAAATGATAGACGAGGCCGTCAGCAGACTCTGACCTTGAAGACGGCTTTTCTTACACGGCCGGGGGTCGAAACACAGCGCCCGGGGGAGTGAGCTTCTTCGGGCATTGTGACACAGTACTGACCGCTTCTGATTATGTGCTCTTCGCCACCTTTGCACTCTCCGAGCACGATGTCCTTCTCCTCACTGTAGGGAACCGAGACGGTCATTGCGTCTACGGGAGCTGTGATGATCTTCTCCTCTCCGCTTATCACATAGTGTATGTCTGCAAAGATGCGATGGGCCTCATAGGAGTTCGATTCCTTCGTCGTGAAGGACGAAACGGAGACGAAGATGTCGCTGTCAATCACGGTCTTGCCTTCCGGAAGAAGCTCAAGGTTGTGCGAGTACATCCAGTCGATTGCCCTGTGGAGATTTTCAAGTTTCATATATTCAGTCATCATATTGTTTCCTCCCTTTTTCAGAGAGTATGGTAACATAGAAGGAGAATAAAGCAATGAGTAATGTTTTCGATAAGATAAAGGGAAGCCTCATAGTTTCCTGTCAGGCACTCCCCAACGAGCCTCTTCATTCGTCATTCATCATGGGGAGAATGGCCCTTGCCGCAAAGGAAGGCGGCGCTAAGGGTATCCGCGCCAACACGAAGGAAGATATCGCGGAAATCAGGAAGAACGTCGATCTCCCGATAATCGGCATCGTGAAGCGTGACTATCCCGACAGCGAGATCTACATCACGCCGACAATGAAGGAGATAGAGGAACTTCTCGAGGTGAAGCCGGAAATCATCGCACTCGATGCAACGGACAGGCTCCGCCCCGAAGGAAAGACCCTCAGGGAATTCTATGAAGAAGTGAGGGCGGCACACCCGGGCCTCATTCTCATGGCAGACTGCTCGACAGTCGAGGAGTGTCTCTATGCAGACTCCCTCGGCTTCGACATCATCGCTCCGACGATGGTGGGATACACTCCAGAGAGCAGGGGAATGAAGATTGCAGAGGATGACTTCAGAATCCTGAGGGACATCATAAAGGGCGTGAAGCACCCGGTTATCTGCGAAGGCAACATCGACTCCCCGGAGAAGGCAAGACATGTCCTCGATCTCGGATCCTTTGCGGTAGTCGTGGGCTCGTCCATCACCCGGCCGCAGCTCATAACGAAGAAATATACACAAGCCATCGAGGCCTAGTATGAAATACTTTGCTTCTCTCGACATAGGCGGAACAGCCGTGAAGTACGGCGTCATATCATCAGAGGGGATTATCCTCACGCACGGGGAGATGCCGACACTGGCTGAAAAGGGCCCCGAAGTCTGGATGAGGAACGTCGCCGCCAGGGTTGAGGAGATGAAGAAGGAGTACACGCTTTCGGGTATTTGCGTATCATCAACGGCGATGATAGATTCCACCCGCGGCCGTGTCTTCTTTTCGCTTCCCCAGGTTCCTTCCTATACGGGATTCGAAGTGAAGAGATACCTCGAGGAGCACTGCGCCCTCACGACGGAAGTCGAGAACGACGTCAACTGTGTAGCCCTCTCTGAGAGCATCTCCGGTGCGGGAAAGGGTTATGACTCCGTTCTCTCCCTTGCCGTGGGTACGGGAATCGGGGGAGGATTCACCGAGAAGGGGAAGCTTCTCAGGGGCCATACGTTCTCGGCATGTGAAGCGGGCTACATAAAGGTTGAAGGCGGTACTCTCGAGAGCATGGGAGCAACAAGCGCACTCTGCCGCAGAGTCGAAAGAAGCAAGAATGCTCCTTCCTTCTCCTGGAACGGAAGAATGGTCATAGCTGAAGCGGAGAAGGGGGATGAGGACTGCCTCAAAGCCCTCAGCGTCATGACAGCTTCCATAGCCGACGGCCTTGTGACACTCTCTTATATCCTCAATCCCGCAGTAATCGTACTCGGCGGCGGCATAATGAAGAACTCCTTCCTCGTCGATGAAATAAGGGAGAAGTACCGTAAGATGATCAATCCTCTCATCGGGGATGCGACAGAAATCGTGAAGGCCAAGTACGACAACGAGGCGGGCCTTCTCGGAGCCTTTTACCACTACAGGGAAAAACATCCGGAGGCAGTAAAGTGAAGAAGAGAATACTCTGCTATGGAGACTCCAATACCTGGGGCTATATCCCCGGCAACGGGGGAAGGTACGACGAGAACACGAGGTGGACATGCCTCCTCGAGAAGAAGCTCGGTGAGGGCTATGCCGTCGTGGAGGAGGGCCTGACCGGACGCACCACCGTCTTCGACACCGGATTCGACGACTACCAGAACGGAAAGAAGGCCCTGGGCTTCGTCCTGAAGTCCCAGCTTCCCCTGGATGCTGCCGTCATCATGCTCGGCACGAATGACATCTGTGACCGTCATATGTCCCGCATAGAACTGGGGCTCGGGGAAATCGTGAGGATAGTGAAGAACGCGAACACAATCTTCCGCCTCAAGACTCCGGTGTTCCCTCATGGAGCGAAGATTCTGCTTGTTTCCCCGCTTCCCTTCGGTTAGGCATGCGGTCTCCCTCAGGATATGATAGAGGAGAGCAGACTCTTTCCGGAGATGACACGGCGTGTTGCCTCCAGTACGGGCGTCAGTTTCCTCGACCCGTCACCGTATATAACACCGTCGGATACTGACGGCATACATCTCACACCGGAGAGTCACACCATCCTTGCAGACCTCATTCACAGGTCACTCATGGAGATGCACCTCTGATGGATTTCTTCAATCCCGAGCATCAGCCCTGGAAGGCACTGGGTAAGGCAGTCGATTTCGTCGGCCTTTCGCTCTGCTGCGTGTTCTGCTCGCTCGGCGTCGTTACGCTTGGTCCTGCCCTCACTGCGCTCTACACGTCCGTCGTGAAGGAGTTCCGCTACGGCGACAACACTCCCTTCAGAGAATTCTTCAGGGTATTCCGGAAGGAACTGAAGACGGGAATAATCCTTACACTGATATGTATTCCCGTAATCCTTCTCATAGTTTACGGCTACGCTGTGATGAAGGCCAATTCGGGGTCCCGGGCGGGTGCCTTCATGTTCACCTTCTACTATGTCCTTCTCATTCTTCCGGCAGGAACGATGATTAATCTCTTTCCGCTTCTCGGAAGATTCGAGTTCTCTCTCAAGGACTACATAAAGACATCATTCACCCTTACAGTCGCTCATCTTCCCTCGACCCTTGTTCTCGTACTTCTCTCCGTAGAGCTCACCATCTGGACGATACAGTACTGGTCACCTGCATTCATCACACCCTCACTCTGGGCACTCTTGTCGTCATTCTTTCTCGAGAACAACTATAAAAAACACCTCAGTGAGGAAGAGTGCGCAAAGCTCGAAGGTATTACCGTCGAGGAATACCGCATGAAGGAAGAGGAAAGGAAAAAGGTGAGAGGCTTCTTCAGACGGAAGAAGTAGCCTCTTTTACTATCGGGAGAAGGAAGGATGAGAGCATTTCGTGTCCCTTCCGTGTGAGGTGCATGCAGTCAGTGCGGTTGAACTCACAAGGCGCGGCATCGAAGAATCTGACACCGTTACGCTCACACACGGCTTTATATAGAGGCGGGAGCTCCCGGCTCTTCCTGACGCAGTCCGATCCCATCCACTCGACGTCGAAGACCTCTCTGAACTCATTTCTTATCGGGGGCGGACAGACAACGAGGATGTTCGGCTTTCCGTCCTTCCAGCACTCTATCGTCTTCACCTTCTGTATAAGTCTCTCCATACCGCATGCAATGACAAGAGGGGAAGCGTTGAAGCGTTCCTTCGTGTCATTGGTGCCGAGCATGATTATCAATAGGTCAACAGGTTCATGGCTCATGAGAATGGGGTAGACGTGCGAAAGGGCGTCCATACCTTCATGCAGAGGGTCCTGGAAAACAGTCGTTCTTCCCCCGAGTCCCTCCTCGATTACAAGATAGTCATCCCCGAGAGCCTTCTCCAGCCTCATCGTCCATCTTTCGTCCTCGTTGAAGCGGTCGCCGTGGTCGGCATTATCATTCTTCTCGGCAGAATAACCGTGGGTATTGGAATCTCCTAAACAGACAATGTGCTTCTTCATAATTTCCTCCGGATAAAGAATTGTAACCTGTCTTTGCCGTCCGTAGTAAAAAAAATGGTTTTGATGTAAAATCTGTGTGATGCAGAATTAACATCATATTCTGTATGAGGCGGTACTGTCAGGATTTTAAAGCCTAGTGATTGTTGGTACTGTTCTCGGATCCGGGCAAATATGTGTCATTGGACATATTGAGAAAAACAGAGGTAACAGCGATGGATGGATACAAACCTCCTTTTCATACTACAGA
>CAZGNN010000106.1:0-5426 GCA_964527335.1 uncultured Spirochaetaceae bacterium
CACCTTCTGAACGTCAAGACTGTTGCTGAAAGGAGAGAGAATATGCTCTGGTTCAAACTGCCGCCTAAGGTTTATTTCAAATACGGATGCCTTCCTGTGGCACTGCAGGAACTCGAAGGTAAGAAGAGGGCGTTCATCGTCACGGACAGCTTCCTCTTCTCCTCCGGAATGATTGACAGGATAACTGACACTCTCAAGCTCATAGGAATCGAGACGGAGGTCTTCCACCAGGTAAAGCCGGACCCGACACTCGGAACAATCAACGTGGCAATGCAGATGGTCAATGCCTTCAACCCCGATGTCATAATCGCAGTCGGCGGCGGTTCCCCGATGGATGCGGCGAAGATAATGTGGCTCCTGTACGAGCATCCGGAAGTGAAGTTCGAAGGTCTTGCCCTCAGGTTCATGGATATAAGAAAGCGAGTATATGCATTCCCTAACATGGGAAAGAAGGCCGAGCTTGTATGTATCCCGACAACGAGCGGAACGGGAAGCGAGGTGACGCCGTTTGCCATCATCACAGACGAGAAGACGGGAATGAAGTGGGCCATCGCTGACTATGCGCTCACCCCCAGCATGGCGATAATCGACAGCGAGCTCGCAATGGGTCAGCCGAAGGGACTTACAGCTTCCTGCGGTCTGGACGTGCTGACACATGCACTCGAGGCACTCGTGTCGAGCATGAGCACGGACTTCACGAACGCACTCTCGCTCGAGGCTGCAAGAGTCATCTTCAAGTACCTCCCTCTTGCATATAAAGACGGTACGAACAAGAAGGCAAGGGAGAAGGTCCACGATGCGTCGACAATGGCCGGCATGGCGTTCAGTAACGCATTCCTCGGACTCTGCCACTCGATGGCTCATAAGCTCGGCGCACAGTTCCACGTTCCTCACGGAATGGCAAACGCCCTGCTTCTGACGAACATCATCCGCTTCAACGCGAACGACAACCCGACGAAGATGGCGGCATTCCCGCAGTACGAGTATCCTTCGGTTGTTTCAAGATACGCACGTGTTGCGGACTACGTGGCAACACCTGTCAACAACACGAAGAACACCGAGTATGTCGTAACCACTCCGGAGATGACACTCGAGGAGAGAGTCGAAGCCCTGATAGAAGGAATCGAGAGTCTCAAGAAGGAACTCGGAATCCCTTCGTCGATCCAGGAATGGGGCGTAAAGGAAGAGGACTTCCTTGCCGTTGTGGACGAGCTCTCCGTCAAGGCATTCGACGACCAGTGCACGGGCTCGAATCCCCGTTATCCTCTGATCAGCCAGATAAAAGCCCTCTATCTCGACTGTTTCTACGGAAGGAAGTGGCACGAGGAGGCATAAGGAAAGACAGGAAGACGGAGTCGAGGGGGACTCCGCCTTCGCTTAATATCCCGGTCCCGCATCAAAAACGGGACCATTCCTTTTCCCGAACGAGAAAGTGCTGTATATTGTGGCCATGTTCAATTTCTATCCGATAAACATGGCCCTTCTCTTCCTTCTTCTCGCACCGTCGGTATTCTATGAAGCCGAGAAGCAGAAGAATAAAGGAGAAAAGGAAGCAGAACCTCCCAGACCGAATAAGACACTGCTCCTTCTCGAGAAGACAGGACGCTGGGGGGTCATGGTATTCTTCTGCGTAAAATATGAAGCGGAGAAACACGAGGGGCTGCTCTCCTACCTCATTCCGTGCATCTTCCTCCTTCTCTATCTCCTCGTGTGGCTCATACTCTGGAAGAAGCCGTCGAAGGTCCGCAGCATCCTTCTATCCCTTCTCCCGTCCCTGATGTTCCTCTCCGCCGCCGTTATCGACAGCAACTACATACTTCTTCTCTTCACGCTGATGTTCGCACCTTCTCACATGCTGGTCAGTCTGAAGGACGAAAAGGAGACATACATCAATGGTTAGAGCTCTTGTCATCAGTCTCTTCATAGCAGAGGAGCTATACTCCCTCGTTCTTCTGTATCTCTCGGCTCAAGCCGCGAAGCGTCCGCTTCCGGATGCCGTTAAGGACGTCTACGACAGCAAAAGATACGACATCTACAAGGCATACAAGAAGGATAATCTCAGAACTGCGCTTCTCTCGTCTGCAGTCGAGATGACAGCAGACTTCATCTTCCTCGTATGCAATGTCTACGCAGCTGTATTCAATGCTCTCGGTAATATCAACATCTACCCCAGGTACATTCTCGTAATCCTCATCTTCACACTCATAGGCCAGATAATCGAAATACCGTTTTCCTATTATGACACATTCGTCATCGAGGAGAAGTACGGAATGAACAAGACGACTAAGAAGACATTCTTCCTCGACAGGATGAAGTCTTTCATCGTTTCGATGATACTCACGTCTCTCCTCATATCGGTAATAATATTCTTCTTCACACGCTTCGGAATCATGGCGATAATCTGGACAGCAGCGGCAGTAATGCTGTTCTCGCTCATTGCAAACCTTCTTCTCATGCCTTTCATGAGACTCTTCAACTCCTTCACACCGCTTGAGGAAGGAGAACTGAGGGATAAGCTTCTATCTCTCTGCACGAAGTACGGCGTAAAGGTGAAGAGAATCGTCGTCAGGGATGCTTCGCGCCGTACGACGAAGGCAAACGCATTCTGCTCGGGGCTCAGGAAGAAGACCATATCGATAGACGACAACCTCATGAACAACTTCACGACAGACGAAATCGTGGCAGTCTTCGCACACGAATTCGCACATGCAAAATACAGGCATGTGCTCAAGACACTACCCTTCAGTCTCATAAGCTCCGTCATCATGATAGCCGCATTCGGAATTCTTCTTGAATTCTCCGCACTCTTCACGGCATTCGGCTTCGGGGAAGCGAACTATTTCTTCGCCTTCCTGCTCCTGAGTACGATAACATGGCCGGTAACCATTCCGTTCAACACCTTCCTCAATTCGATAAGCCGGAAGCACGAATACGAAGCGGATGCGTTCGCCGCAGAAGAAGGCTACGGAGAGGCACTCGTCAGCGCACTCAAGCGTCTCATGAACGAAGCCCTGGCAGAGATCAATCCCCATCCCTGGATTGTAGTGACGGAATACTCCCATCCGACACTTGCCCAGAGAATAGAGTCGATACGTAGACACGAAAAGTAGCATAAAAAAACGGTGATGATCCCACGTTTACCCGTACACCCAGCTCGCAAACCGCCAGGAGGTCATCACCCTCTATCTGTGAAATACAAATACTCAGCTGATGATCCTACGTTTACCCGTACACCCAGCTCGCAAACCGCCAGGAGGTCATCACCTTCTGATTATTAGATAACACAAAAAACACACGATGTCAAACTTCAACCACTGAATTTTCGATAATCTGATAAAAACCATCATAATCAGTATTGGTCTTGTGTAACCTTATTACACTACAGAGGTTATCTACGAACTTAATTCCAGGTTCCCGTTGAGAATCTGCTGCATATACTGCGTTCACGTTGTTAGCAGAACTGAGTTTCTTTATGATGTTTGCCTCGAAGTCAGTCTTGTTAAAACGGTCAAACACAACATCCGTATTTTCTTTTATTGAACTGACAATCCGCGAAAGCATGTTCAAATAAGCTCTTTCCTTATCCCTCTGATAGAAAACTTTATCCTTCTTTATATGGCAGGTGTAAATGACTCCATGCTCAAAAAGGCCTAACTCTGCAAGCATTACCCTCTTTAACTGCTGATAGTCCCGATCGATAAGTGTTGATTTAAATTCCATGAACAATTCCGCTTTTTTCTTTGGAGATATATTGAGTCGATGGGCTTTCTTGCAGAGTCTTTTGTATGCAAGCTCGACATCACCTCTTGATTTTACAAGGAGACCTGTAACAATAAAATAATCGTAGCACTCAGTTTCATCTACATACAAAACCATATGGACCTGCGCTTCATGAGCTTTTCTAAGCTCATCAATGAATATCTTCTAACACTCGAGTCACGAGAAAGTGAATACTTAGGGCATTCACAGTAGACTATCTATCATTACTGGAATATTCCGTCAATCAAAAAAGCCATTCTGTCCCCAAATCGTTATAAAATCAAAAAATCAAGACCGGAATTCAAACTTCGGCACATCCACAGTATCAACAATGAAGCTCTCCTTCTTCTTTCTGAGGAATCCCAGTGAATAGAGAGGATATGTCCTGAAGCCGTTACCGGAACCGACATTGGTATCAGCAAACTTCACAGCCCTGTGAGAGCCGAATCTCTTCGGATTGGCGAGGACAAACTTCATGCTTGTTGCCCTGTTGTTCGTCGACTTGCATTCCACGATTACGATATCTTCACCATCCTCATACACGAAGTCCAGTTCGGGGGAGCCGCTCGGTGCATGGTAATAGTAGAGACTGCGTCCAGAACTGACGAATGCGGATGCCACCATGTTCTCGGCAACAGCTCCCCTGTAAGCACTGAGGTCACCGGAGAGAATCTTCTGAGGTACGTCATCTCCGAGCATGGAGACAAGAAGACCGGTATCTGAGGAGAAGACCTTGAACTCATTTGCAATCTTTGCTCCTTCCAGCGGGAAGGAAAGCTCTCTTGTATTGTATGCTCTTACAACAAGACCGACATCCTCAAGATACTCAACACCCTCTGCCTTTTCGGGAGAATTACCCTTCGCATCAACAAGACTGTACTGGAATTTCTTGTATTCCTTGCTCAGCTGAGACGGAAGAGAGTCAAGACATGCCTCAGTCCTGGCCTTCAGAACCCTGTTTATCCTGATATTTCCGTTCTTATCAATGGAACGGTCAAAGTCGCTTCTGATTGACTTGAGTATCCTTTTCTGGATTCTTCTGACAAGATTCACATCATGAGTACTGAAGAAAGCATCAACGGCTTCCGGCATTCCTCCGACAATAAGGTACTGAAGATACAGTGCCCGCATACTCTGGTGGACTGTACTGTCAATCGTCTTCCCCTTGTCGAGAGCATCCTGAACATAAGAAAGAACATTCTCATCAATTCCGGTATTTACGAGGAATTCCCTGAATGTAAGGGGATACATGTAAAGATGCTCCTCATAGCCTGCAGGCACTCCTCTCCCGTAAGGAGCTCTGAATCCCTTCACTGAAAGGAAACTTACTGTTGCTATGACATCATACCTTGCGTCTGTGTCCCAGTACTTGAGAGAAGAACGGGCATTCGGACAGTACTGAATCTCATCAAGGATTACAAGTGTCTTTCCCCTGACGAACCTGACTGACGGGAGTGCAGCAGTGATGCCGAGTACCATTCTGTCCACATCAAAGTCTCCGTCGAAGACGCTGTGCAGACTTTTCTCTGCTCTCAGATCTATATAAACAACGTTCTCGTAGTTCTCCCTGCCGAATGCCTTGGCTATGTAAGTCTTCCCTGTCTTGGACATTCCACTTATAACAATCGGATGATGAGGCCTGTTTTTCCAACTTACAAGTTCATTCA
>CAZGNN010000107.1:0-1429 GCA_964527335.1 uncultured Spirochaetaceae bacterium
CTTCGACATGTACCGTATGCGGCAGGAAGTACAGTTTTGAAGAGACAAGGGAGAGACTCAGAAACATTTCTTATCCTCACTGCGACTACTGCCACGGACTCCTCAGACCCGATATCGTGTTCTACGGAGAGAACCTTGACGGTAATCTCATAAACAAATCGTATTCCGTATTCGGGGAAGTGGATCTCACGATAATCCTCGGCTCCTCTCTTGTCGTAAATCCCGTTGCAACGCTCCCGCAGTTCACCCTCTACAACGGCGGAAAGATAGTCATAGTAAACAGAGACCGCACATATCTCGACAGCAAGGCGGCTCTGAAGTTCGATGACCTCAGGGAATGGGGCGAAAAAACATACGAATTTCTGCAAAAGTGCTGAAATTTTTGAACTTTGATTTGTTTTTTGCTTAAATAGTTATTATATTGACAGAGTAAAACATCTTTGGGGGTGTTTTGGTTTCGACTGGCTTTGCTAGGCTGTAGACTGCGAATCAAGCGCTGACTTGTTAAACCGGCAAAAAAAATTAAATGCTAAGAAAGAAGAAGACTACGAAGTCGAATCTGAAGCATTTGCTCTTGCTGCGTAAGCATCATTAGCAAAACGGAGGAAAGTTCCGTCTCCGGCGGACTTCCGTATTTTCACAAAGGAGACTCATCCGCTTTGACTGTTCCGGCATAGCGGAAAAATCAAGGGACTGCTTCTTCTGCAACGTGAGTCATGCCACCGAGCGGGGGACTAAGACCAGACGTATGACTATATTCGTAGACGTTTACAGGTAGACTGTTAGGACGGGAGTTCGAGTCTCCCCACCTCCAGATTTTAATTGCTTTAAATATAAGGGGGTATTTATGGCAACGAGGCATGATGTGCGTGTCCTGAAAACACGCCAGAGGCTGCAGAGAGCGCTCATGGAAGTCCTGAAGGACAGAAAAATCGAAGACATCTCGATAACCGAAGTCTGCGCCGCCGCAGGACTCAACCGTAATACCTTCTATGCTCACTACAGCGATGTCTATCAGCTCCTGGATGAAGTGAAGTCAGTCTACCTCGAGTATTTTCTCAATGAAATCAGCGAATACAGGAAGACAGGCACAGGCACGCAGAAGACTGTCACGTACTTTCTGAAGCTCGTCGATGCAAGCCGTGACTTCTTCTCCATTCTCTTCACTGACAACAGCGGCCCCGTGTTCCTTCGCTCCCTCGTGCAGCTCTGCCTCGAGGAGGCAATCGGTGAAGTCAGACCCGAACTCGAATCTCTGACCACTGAAGACTACAGCGCATTCGTAATCGGGGGAGTGAGCAACATGATTCACGAATGGTTCAGGAAGGAAAACAGGGAGAGTGCAGATACTGAAGGAGCGAAGATAAGCTACTTCATCCATAAGACTCTCAGATAACAAAGCAAAACCACCGGTCACCCGGTGGTTATT
>CAZGNN010000107.1:1529-5421 GCA_964527335.1 uncultured Spirochaetaceae bacterium
TCCCTTTCCTTGATGGCTTCCTTCTTGTCGTGTGTGTTCTTACCGCGGGCAAGAGCAATCTTCATCTTCACAAGATTTCCCTTGAGATAGATTTCAAGAGGAACAATTGTGAGTCCCTTCTCGTTGACCTTACGCGTGAACTTCTTGATTTCCATCTTGTGAGCAAGAAGCTGACGGCGTCTGTCAGTCTGATGATTGAAGATGTTGCCGTGAGAGTAGGGCTGGATGAGAAAGCCGATGAGAATCAGAGATCCGTCCTTCGGCGTTATGTAGCTGTCGGAGAACGAGCATTTTCCCTCCCTTACTGACTTAACCTCGGTACCCGAGAGTGCCATGCCGCACTCGAGTTCCTCGATTATCTCATAGTTGAAGTAGGCCTTCTTGTTCTTCTGAATAAGCTTGAAGGATTTTTCGTCACTCATGTTTCACCAGCCTGAATCCGTTGAATTCGGAACACGATGCCTTTCCTGCCGTTCCGATATCTTCAGCGGAGATGTTTTCGTTAACGTAGCTTCCTCCCATGACGATTATGTCATCATAGGGGAAGAGGGACTCGAGTCTCGATACCGTCTCTTCAGGGACAAGTCTCATAAGAGGCATGTAAATGCTCGAGGTCATATCCCAGAGCTGACCCATAAGTCCCGTCGGCGTCGTGGAGTCATTCTCGACGAAGATTATCGACGTGACGTAAGGCTTGTCGGAAGCAGACAGTGCCGCGACAGTCCATTCAGCCAGCGTCGGCAGTGAATACCCGACTCCGTCCTTTTCACTTCTCCATTCCACATAAGCCTCGGCTGCATACCAGCTGATGTATCTTATCGGGCGGGAGGAACGGGATGAGAGAGTTATGTTCTTAAGATAGTTTGAATCTACAAGACCGGCACTTACAAGTTCATCGAGGTTGTCTCTGCTCCATTTCGGATTTGCTTCGACAAACTGAGCATACTCGTTCTCTGTTATGAGAGAACCCGCAATGCTGAATGAAGGGTAGGAGACTGTTACCGGAATATAATCTGACTCGGGATAGGACGAAGAAGTCGTCTTACCGAGAGTAACCGTTCCTTCATCATATGTGTAGAACGAGCCGTTCTTCGTTACCTTGATTGGGGATGTGTTATCTTTTTCTGTATATGTAGAGGAAGTACCGTTACCGTAGAGAGAGTCAAGGAACTCTTCGACACTGTCGCTATCGTCTGATTTGTATATAATACCGCTTCTGTCAAGGACAGCCTTCGCTTCGATACAGTCACTGTACATCGTCTCCGATGTTACATGGAGAAGAGAGTACAGCCAGATATCCCTTACGTCGCTGATTCCCATCTCTACGGCAGTCTCTGCGAACTTTCTCATGACTGAAGGATATACGGCAGAGCCGGAGAAATCGGTAATCGGGGAGAACGAGGCAATATCCTTTGCACAGACTTCGACGGCCTTTTCCCTGACTTCATCAGTATATGTTAGATGAGGGGTAATCACGGTGGACTTATGAGAGAAGACAGTGAAGAAATAATGTCTCTTCACAGTCTCTGTCTGTTCTCCGACTGTTATTCCCTCGTATGTGAATCTGTATGTATGTTCCCCGGCTGTTGTTTCGAGTTTGGAGTCATAACCGTTACCCAGGTACCTGCCGTCTTCATAGACACCGAGGACGGGAAGGGAAGTGTCGAACTCGACATAAGTCCTCTTCGAAACAAGTCCCGGTACGAGACAGATAAGGAAGAACAGCACCAGGATAATCAGAAAATGGAATGCAAGTATATAATAAGCCGGCCTTATACCGTGCCACGGTTTAAGTACGACGGGATCCACTTCGGGAAGCTTTGTCTTTTTGAACATAGCATAAAGGTAATAACCAAATCTTCTCTTGTCAATGAAGGCTGATGAGTGTTACCTTTTCCCTATGGAAAAATTCCTGTGCTGGGTAGAAACCCATACCGAAAAGAAGCTGACGAAGCGTAAGGCCAAGAGGGCTTACAACAAGAACAAGAAGAGAACCTTTCTCAGTGAAGCGCTCGAGTGGCTCGACGCACTTGCATTCGGTGTATTCTGGGTAATCATAATAAACCAGTTCCTCTTCCAGCTCTTCGTCATACCTTCCCCCAGCATGGTGTCGACTCTCCTTGTCGGAGACAGGGTAGTCGTCAACAAGACAAGTTACGGTATTGAACTCTATCCCACGGGCCCGAAGCTCTTCGAGAGCGAGAGACGTGTACAGAGGGATGACATCATAACGTTCTACAATCCCGAGTACGATTCACGCGGTCCCGTTTTCGATATCCTGAGCCAGGCCATCTACATGGGAACACTCTCCCTCGTCAACATCGACAAGGACAGTGACGGCAATGTCCGCGAGCGCTTATTTGTCAAGCGTGCAGCAGGACTCGCCGGCGACAGGGTAATGTTCGTCGACGGCAATGTCTACATAAAGGCTGCCGGAAGCGGGGAGTATATCGCTGAAAGTGATTTCCGTGAAGCAAACGGTCTAAGCACGGCACCTCAGAGAAGCGTCGACGAAAGTCTCTATGATGCACTAAAGGCAGTTGCGAGAATAGAAGCATATATAGAAAAGGATCTGAGCTATCCGAACTATCTCGTGAAGGAATATTCGGCAATGTCGGGAACAGAGTACGACTACAAGTTCGATCTATACGAGTTCAGCAGGGCCTACTACGAGGAACTCTCGTTCATAGATCCTTCAGACAGGACGGCAAGAAGCTCGGCACAGAAATACAGAGCAGGCATCTACGTTCCGGACGGCTGTGTCCTTCCCCTCGGCGACAACAGGGACAACAGCCAGGACGGAAGATACTTCGGTCCTGTCAGCGAGGACGATGTAAACGGACAGGTAGTCGCACGCTTCTGGCCGCTCAACCGCATAAGCGTACTCACAGATGATTGAATCATACCGCAGCGATAAGCCTCTATCCCTATATATTCATGTACCTTTCTGCAAAGCAAGATGTGATTACTGTGCTTTCTATTCAACCATATTCAATGAAGATAACAGAAACAGGTACTACCTGAATCTCAAGAAGGAACTCGAGAGTGTAGTTGAGGATATAAAGCGTCCCTTCTACACTGTCTACTTCGGCGGCGGCAATCCCATCCTCCTCGGCTATGACAGGATACTTGAACTACTTTCAATAGCCCTGCGTTACGGAAGGCCTCAGGAGACTACAGTCGAGATAAATCCCGAGGATGTTTCACCGGAACTGGAGAGGCTTTATCCCAATGTTACCAGGATATCTACCGGGATACAGTCAATGTCGGACAGAACACTGGAGTTTCTGGGGAGAAGGGCAAGGGTAAAGGACAACATAAAGGCGATGGAGTATCTTTCCTCTTCTCCGTTCGTGTGGAATGCCGATCTTATAACGGCAGTTCCGACAACGACAGTTGCAGACACCCTAAGCGATATAGACAGAGTCACTCAGTATCATCCGGAGCACATATCGTTCTACTGTCTCACATTCGAGGAAGGAACACCGCTCATCAGTAAGACAGCACCTCTCGGTGACGAGAAGGAAACTGAATTCCTGACGAGCGGCTGGGATAAACTCAGGGAGAACGGCTACAGTCACTACGAAATCAGCGCCTTCGCACTTCCCGGAAACGAATGCCTTCATAACAGGGCCTACTGGACATTCGGTCAGTACATAGGACTTGGACCCGCAGCGGAGAGTTTCCTCGGCTACACGACAGGAACAACGATGAGAAACAGGGAGACTATCGAAGACTTCATCAGATCCCCCGAGTTCGACTGCGAGAATCTCACGAAGGAGGAAACGGAGGAGAGCTATCTCCTGACAGCCCTCAGAACAAAGGACGGCATAGACAAGGCCTATTACAGCTCCCGCTTCGGCATTTCCTTCGACGACCTCTACTCAGAAAG
>CAZGNN010000108.1:0-2130 GCA_964527335.1 uncultured Spirochaetaceae bacterium
TACTTCGGCCTCAGCCAGGAGGAGGCGGGCCTGCACGCAGCCCTGAAGGGCGCGGCCCTCAAGGAGATGCTCGATAAGGAAGGCAGGACCTGGATGATTCTCCGTACCCGCATGCACATCATGAGCTACCCATCCTGGGGTGACAGCTACAGGATAGAGACCTGGTGTCAGAAGGGCTTCAAGCTCTACTGTCCCAGGTGCGTCAGGGCTTTCGACAGGGATAATAACCTCATATTCTCCTCCGAGAACCTCTGGATAGTGATGAACGTGGAGAGAATGAGGCCCGAGAGACCCGAGTACATCGAACCCAGGCTCCCCGAAGTCGGGGACAAGACACTTCTCTTCAATCCGGACTTCGGTCACTTCCCGACAGAAGACGAATACACGGGGCCGACATTCAGCGACGAGAGAATCCATATAGACTACTACGACTATGACTACAACAGACACGTCAATAACCTCAGTTACGTCAACTGGATGATGTCGTCTTTCTCTCCCGAATACCTCGATACGCACCGTCCCTCCTTCATCGACTGCGAGTGGAAGAAGCAGTGCCACTACGAGGACAGGCTCTATGCAAGGAGCAGGAAGAAGAACGGGGATGAGGAGAAATACTTCACATCAATCTACAGACTGACGGACAGAGGCGAGGAAGTCGTATTCCATGCAGTGTCCGAATGGAAGGAGAAAACGAAATGAAAGATGCCGATGGAGATATATTAATTCTCGACTGCCCGCGCTGTCAGGGACCGGCAAGTGTCGAATACGAGAACGGCTGGTGCTGCTACATCACATGTCTTGACTGCGGATGCAGGACCGTAGAAGTCGAATACAAATGCGAGGAAGACAAAAAGAGCGCACTCCAGAAAGCTGCAACGCTCTGGAATGTCGGCAAGGTCATAAAGATGGAGCCGGGAGAGTGAGGATCAATAGTGGGGCGGACGGCGGTTCGCCCTTTCCTCACCCGCGTTGTCTATGAGGTCCTTGACCTTCTTCTTCATTTCCTCGAACTGTGCCATCAGCACACTGACTTTCTTGTTGAGGTCAACGACGACCTCGTTGAGCTCTTCGTTCTCGGCTTCGAGATAGCTGATCTTGATCTCAAGCCTTTCCACATCCTTGTCACTCATACCCGAATTCTATTCTATGAAGAGACTCTTGTCACGTTTTTCTATCTCCAGGGCTCTGTACTGTGTAGGCGTGACGCCGTAGACGGAGCCGAACTTCTTCGTGTAGTACGCCGCAGATTCGAAGCCGCATGATGCTGCTATGTCCGCTATCGGGAGTTCGGGATGGAGAACCATCTGATTGACGCTCTGCGCCAGTCTGTACTTTATGAGGTACTGGACAGGAGAATCGGAGATGGTGCGCTGGAAGCACCTGAGGGCCTCCCTGTCGCTTATCCCCGCTGCGGATGAAATATCATGAAGGGTGACGGGAGATGAGAACGATGAGTGGATGAAGTCCAGCATCGCCGTAAGTCTCACACTGTCTATATCTCTTTCTCCGGGATTACGGATGGTCTCCTCTTCGCTTTCATATATCGAAAGGAGAATACGCCCCAGTTCCTCCCTGACGGTGAGTTCGAAGCCGAATGAGTCGTTACGGAGGGCATCAAAGGCCTTCTTGAAGGACTTTATCGTGTCCCTGTCTCCTTCTCTGATTACCAGGGACCTCAGGGACGGACACGAGACAAGGGGTGAGATGTACTTCTCGGCGACAGCAGTGTTTCTTCCTCCCGTGACAAGCTCGGCTCTGAATACGAATGCGTAGTTGAGGCATGAGGGATTACCTTCGGCAGAATGCAGAACCGAGGAGTTGATGAAGGCCATGTCGCCCTTCTTCATCTCATACTCGACACCGGGAATACGGAGGCGGAAGTTCCCTCTGACCACGAGTATAAGTTCCAGCTCCTCATGGAAATGCCATGGAAGCACGTACTTCGTTCTTGGGGAGTAGACTGTCTCATAGCCGGCACACGGGAAGGCCTCACTTCCGTGAGGCTTGAGTTCGCGGCTTGAGCTGTCTGTTATGACGAAAGTGTTCTGAAGCATCCTGTGTCCATTTTCTTATAACAAATTCCATCTGACAAGGTATCAGAAACATGAATCTGACGTTTTTCTTATACAT
>CAZGNN010000108.1:2230-5420 GCA_964527335.1 uncultured Spirochaetaceae bacterium
GCACAACACAGTGTGCAGAGGGCTTTGCAGATACAGCCATATTTGTTGCCACTTGTTGCAAAATCTTATCTTTTTTCTTTCAGTCTGCCGTTTTTGTTGCTACAATTGTTGAAAACATACATAAAAAGGAATGAGAGATGAAAGGAGAAAGAGTTGCTCAGCTTGAGCTGCTTCTGAGGTCCCACCCGGAGGGATTGAGGCGTGCCGAGATAGCAAGACGTCTCGGAGTGCACAGATCGACTATCTCAAGATACGTCGAGGATTTGTCGCAGCATATTGACATATATGAAGACAACAACCTCATAAAGATAAAGGAAACCGAGGACAACTCACCTCTCGAGCTCTCCGTCTACGAGACCCTGGCATTCAACATGTCGGCGGAGGCCCTCGCCTCTTCGGCGACTGTCCAGAACCCCCATCTTGCATCGGGACTGAGAAAGATTGCCATGAACATGCGCTCCTACGCTCCGAACGTCTCGGACAACATCCTCAAGATGGCGGACTCCATCGAGAAGAAGATAGAGTCCAGCGTCGTGGAGACAAGCACATACAACACGGTACTGGAGGTTCTCATCGACTGCTGGGTATCGGGAAGGCTTGCGAAGATTTCCTCAACGACTCCCGGAAAGGAAGAGATAGAGATGGCTCCCTACTTCATCGGCTTCACCGAGGACAGTTCGGGCCGTAAGCCTATGACAGTCACGGGAAGACTGAGGCACACGAAGGACATCATAACACTAAACATAACGACAATCGTGTCCGTCCAGATGCTCAACGAGACATACACGATTCCGGACAACCTCAAACCTTTCAACAAGTACGAAGAGGTCAACTACGATGCCATCGACATGATTCCCCTCGTTCTCAAGGTCAGGGAGAAGAGTGCTCTCAACTCCTTCTCGTCACTCAATCACGAGAAGCCTGTTATCACACAGAGCGAAGACGGCGGCTACATCTGCTCGATGAAGATCGAGAACTCGATAGAGCTGATGCTCCGTCTCGTACAGTGCGGAACAAGTGTAGAGGTACTCGAGCCGAAAACAACAAGGGAGAAGTACATATCACTCCTCTCCGGAATACTCGATATCTACAGAAAATAAGAGTCGCTTCATTTAGGATTTTCGAAGAGGTCATCCATGGTGACCTCGCTCTGCACGATTCCGCTGTGTCTGTTCTGCTTTACACCGTATGTTGTTATGAACGTATGATGGAGGGCTTTCCTTGTCCCGGTCTTTTTCCTGAAGAGGCTCGCCCTCTCCCTCAGATGCTCTTCATAGGACTCGGTGATTTCGTACTTGGCTGAAGCATATTTGAGTTCGCAGATATTGATCACCTCATCGTTTCTGTCTATCAGAAGGTCTATCTGCCCGCCCTTCCACTTCGTTCCATCCTCATCCGTGAATCCGGGACAGCTCCAGGAATATACATTGCTCAGAACGCCCAGGATTCCAAGCCGGCTCTTTATCTGTCTTATATGGTGAAGACAGACCTGCTCGAAAGAATAACCCGCCCATGAGTTCTCGCGTCCCGAGAAGGCGATGTTGGACCAGAAGTTTTCATCCTGGCTGTTACCGTTCTCCACGAAGTTGAGATAGAAAAGAGAGAACAGGTCCGTAAGCTGATAGATTCTGTTTCTCTTCTTCTTCCCGATTGAATTGTATTCCCTGATGAAATCACAGAGCCTCAGATTGTCCAGGATTTCCGTAAGTGTGCCGCCGTCCCTGATATCCGTAACCTTCATTATCTCTTCCCTTGTCAGCCCTTTCAGTTTCTGCGACAGGGCCTCTATGACCTTCCGATATGGTTTTGAATCATTGAAGAGGGATCTGAAGAGGAATTCATACTCCGTCTTCAGAACTGCATTCTCCCTGAAGAAAAGATTGTCTATGTTCTTTGAAAGAGGGAGGTCCCTGTTGAGCATGTCAAGGTAATAGGGAATGCCGCCGAGAATCATATAGAGCTCGAGAATCCTGTGGCGGTTCAGATCCATATGCTTTACTCTGCTCAGAAACTCTTCCGTCTCCCCGAGACAGAACGGAACGAGGTAAATCGAACAGGTGACTCTTCCGTAGAGACCTCCCTTGTCTCCTACGAAGTTCTTTATCATCCATGTTGTTGCCGAACCGCAGACATAGAGCTTCAGCAGAGTCCTGTTCGACGGCCACATATTCCAGAAGAACGAGAAGGCCTGGAGAAAACTGCTCCTGGGAGTATCCATCCAGGGAAGCTCATCCAGAAATACGACAACCCTGTCCTTGCCGAGGGAAAGGAGGTACTTCTTCAGAAGGTCGAAGGCTTCGAACCAGTCCTTTATCTTCGTCCTCTTTTCTCCTGTCTTTTCAGAGAGAGTAAGACTGAACTGCCCCAGCTGCTGCGCACGGCTCATCTGATACATTCCGGTGAACCAGAAATCGAATTCCTCGTTGAAGCACTGTTTTATGAGGAATGTCTTCCCGACACGGCGCCGTCCGAATACCGAAACAAGTTCCGATTTGTCCGATTCAAGGCAATCCCTTATCTGTTTCTGTTCTGCAATTCTTCCGATAATCTTCTCTGACATACCTGAATCATAACACAGAAAACGTAGAAAACAACGCGATAGTTCGGCGGTAACTCCTTTTTTTGGGCACTTACCGCCGAAGTTCAGCATCATTTTCAGTTTTTCCGCTCTGCTTTTCAGGACAGATCAGCAGAAGAGACGGCCCTTTCGAGACCGTCTCTTTCATTCATTTCAGAAGTTTGAAGAACCCCAGGAAGTAGAATCCCATGAGGATGGAGAGGAAGACGAAGACGACGGCTCCGAAAACGATGAGCTTCTTCACGAGCGCCTCACTCTCCTCCTCTCTTTTTCTTTTCCTTTCCTCCTCAGTCATCATTTCTTCTTGAGATACTTCACGGAGTCGAGTGCGACTGCCGCGATGAGAATGATACCCTTGAATACGAACTGGAGGTTCGTGTCGATACCGAGGAAGGTAAGAGCGTATGTCATTCCCTGGAAGATGAGAACGCCGATTACTGCGCCGCTGATCTTTCCGATACCACCGCTGAATGAGATGCCGCCGACGACACATGCAGCGATGGCGTCAAGTTCGAAGCCCTGTCCCGTTCCTGCGGATGTGTTTGCCCTGAAGGACTCGAGGAATGCACCGCAGCCGTAGAGAACGCCGGCCATGACGAAGATCAGGAGCGT
>CAZGNN010000109.1:0-5420 GCA_964527335.1 uncultured Spirochaetaceae bacterium
CCTTCGTCTCCTCCGCCGGGGCCCATGTCTATCACATAGTCGGCATTGCGGATGATGTCCCTGTCGTGCTCGATTACGATGACGGTTGCACCGTTATCGAGGAGAGCCTGGAAAACCGAGAGAAGCACCTGCACATCGAGGGGATGAAGTCCTATCGAAGGCTCGTCGAACACGAAGACGGAGTCGTCCTGCGTCCTTCCGATTTCGGATGCGAGCTTGAGCCTCTGCGCTTCTCCGCCGCTGAGCCCCGGAGTCTCCTCTCCGAGTGTCAGGTACCCCAGTCCCAGCTGCCTGAGGGTATCGAGTCTGGGGAGAACATTCTTCATATCAGCACAGAACCGGGATGCCGTGTTCACATCGGCGTCCATGAGAGCAGGAAGCGACATGCTCTCTCCCTTTCTGTTCGTGAGCTTTATCGCACAGGCTTCTTTCGAGTATCTTGAACCGTGACAGTCGGGGCAGGGGATGTCGACATCAGGAAGGAACTGGACATCGAGACTGACGGAACCCGTACCGTCACATCCCGGGCATCTGAGGGAGCCCGTGTTGTATGAGAAGTCTCCGGCCCTGTGTCCCGTTCTCTTCGCATCGGGGGACAAAGCATAGAGCTTTCTCAGTTCGTCGTGGATTCCCGCATACGTCGCGACTGTCGATCGTATGTTGATTCCGATTGGCGAGGCGTCGATGAGCTTGACGTGTCTGATTCCTTCGGCTTTGATGCTCTTTATGTGACTCGGAAGCGGTTTGCCGCTGGTGACTGCATCGAGGGAGGGAACAAGGCTTTCGAGTATCATGGTGGTCTTTCCGGAGCCCGAAACGCCTGTTACGACGGTGAGCCTTCCCTTCGGAAAGTCAACGCTGAGAGGCTTTACGGTGTGGATTGCGTCTGTCGAGAGACTGATTCTTCCCTCTTCGAAAAGAGTCTCCTTTCCAGAGCACTTTCTCATCCTTGTCTCCGCCTTTCCTGAGAGAAAGGGTCCTATCTGGGAAAGGGGATTCTTCTCTATCTCTCCGACTGTCCCCTCTGCAATGACATGCCCGCCGCCTTTTCCTGCTTCGGGGCCCATCTCGATGACCCAGTCCGCCTTCTTCAGTATTTCCGTGTCATGGTCCACGAGGATAACGGAGTTGCCGTCACTCACGAGGTCGTCGATTACGCCTCCCAGTCCCTCGATGTTCGACGGATGGAGCCCGATTGACGGTTCGTCGAGTACGTAGAGCACTCCCGTTGTACGGTTACGGACGGCACGGGCCAATTGCATGCGCTGTCTCTCTCCCGTGGAGAGCGTCGAAGATGAGCGGTCAAGCGTGAGATACCCAAGTCCCAGGTCCATGAGTCTTGCCGCCGTCGAGAGGAACGAGTCCGTGATGCTCTTCGCCATCGGATGCATTTCTTCGGGGAGGCTTTCCGGTACTCCCTTCACCCATTCGACAAGAGAGGAGAGCGTCATTGCTGTCGCCCTGTCGAGAGATATTCCCCTGAGGAGGGGAGCTCTTGCTTCCCGGCTGAGTCTTGTTCCCCCGCAGTCGGGGCAGACATCCTCCTTCAGAAACTTCTCGACACGTTTCATGCCCTTTTCGTCCTTGACCTTACTGAGTGCGTTCTCGACAGTGTAGACTGCGTTGAAGTATGTGAAGTCAAGTTCTCCCGCTTCGCTTCCGTTCTTCGGCCTGTAGAAGATATGCTTCTTCTCCGCTTTTCCGTGATAGACTATCTCCTTCTCGTGTGCAGTGAGATCTCTGAAGGGAACATCGGTTCTGACTCCCATTGCACGGCATACGTCTGTCATGAGTGACCACATCAGGCTGTTCCAGGGAGCTACGGCTCCCTCGTCAATCGTGAGTGACTCGTCCGGAACGAGCGTGGAGAGGTCAACGGTGCGGACGACTCCCGTTCCTCCGCACTTTTTGCAGGCTCCCCCGCTGTTGAAGGAAAGGTCCTCGGCTGAGGGCGGGGTCAGAGCGGCACCGCATTCGGGGCATATAAGGTCCTTTTCCGCCGCTACGGCGAGCGACGGCTCAAGATAGCAGCCGCAGCTGCCGCAGCGGTGCGATGAGAGCCTCGAGTACATGAGACGGAGGGAGTTGAGAAGCTCGGTTCCGGTACCGAACGTACTTCTTATTCCGGGAATCCCGGGACGCTGATGAAGTGCCAGGGCCGCAGGAACGTAGAGAACTTCGTCGACAGAGGCCTTCGACGCCTGTGTCATACGCCTCCTCGTGTATGTCGAAAGGGCCTCGAGGTAACGCCTTGAACCCTCGGCATAGAGCACACCCAGTGCCAGCGATGACTTTCCCGATCCCGATACCCCGGCTATGGCGACTGTTTTCCCGAGGGGAATGTCCACATCGATGTTCTTCAGGTTATGTACCTTTGCTCCCCTGACAAGCATTCTGTCTATCATGATTCAGCTCCGTATGTGTGTGATTATATCCCAAGAGGGAATCATCTTCATCCCGGAGAATGGGAAGAGCGTCTCATTCCCTTCATGTTTTCTTCCTCAAATTGTAGTTTTTGTATATTTCAGTGACAAAAACTTGCAACTTGGATTTTTCACCGTGAGAATAGACTCATGAAACTTATCTATGTAGTTGAAGACCATGAAGTAATAAGAAACGGTGTTGTCCAGTATCTGTCCCTGTCGGGTTATGAGGCTGAAGGCTTCAAGAACCTCGAGGATGCCAGGGAGGCATTCTCGAAGAAGATGCCCGACATGCTCATCCAGGATGTCATGCTCCCCGACGGTGACGGCTTTGCATTCGTCAAGGAGATAAAGGAGAAGAACGACCGTCTTCCCGTCATCTTCCTCACAGCCCGTGTCGACGAGAGCGACAGGATTCTCGGCTTCGAACTCGGTGCCGACGACTACATCACGAAGCCGTTCAGCCCCAAGGAGCTGGTGCTCCGCATCCAGGCGCTCTTCAGAAGAGTCGACGAAGGGGCAGGGGTATCGAAAAACAGATACACATACGTCGACGGGGAGAATACCCTCTTCATCGATGAGGATATCCACGAGATAAGGGTCAACGACGTACCCATCAACCTTACGGCTGCCGAGTGGAGAATCGTGCTCTACCTCGTTTCGAACGAACCCAATCTCATAACGCGTGCCCAGATTCTCGAGGAGTGCTTCGATTACTCGTTCGAGAGCTACGAACGTGTTGTAGATACCCATATCAAGAACATAAGGACCAAGCTCCGCCCCGGTAACTGGATTGATACGGTCCGCGGCTACGGCTACAGGTTCTCCGGTAAGAAGGCCTGATGCACAGACAGTTCGTTCGCCTTCTCTTTGCAATCGTACTCATCCTGATTGCAATATCACTCCTGCAGCTCGCCTGCATAACAGTATTCTCGAAGAGGGTCATGTACACCTGGTCGGATCAGGTATTCGAGGAGTTTGCCTCCGATGTCGAGAAAAACCTGTCGAAGGCCGATGTCACCAATGCCTCGAGCATCTATGACTACGTCTTCTCCAACGTCTCCGAAAGAATAAGCGGCTTTGTACTCAGAAGCACAGGCGGGGGACAGATGCTGACATTCGGACAGAGCGGTGACGGCACAATCATTCCGCAGCTCGTCTCGTCCGGTGACGGAAGCTTCACCTACATCGAGGATACGGCAACCACAGGCACGAAGAAGAACCTCAGGAAGACCACGCTGTATGAACTCCCGGCTCCGCAGTATGAACTCGATGTCAAAATGGCATCGCTCTTCAGCACCACAATCGACAGTGTCTCCTTCCATAAGACGAACGACACGGGACGTGTCTACGTCTCGTACCCCTCGTCAATCCAGAAGGCGGACATCGCGGGAACGATATCAATCTACATAAACGGAACTCTCGCGGCATACCTGGACGTCCTCGTCTACGCCGTCGACTACTATACTCCGACGAAGTTCATCCTTCATGAAGTGTACAAGGTTCTTGCCATATCGATTCCGCTCATCCTGATTGTAGGCTTCGTTCTGGCATACGTCGTCTCGAAGAGAACCGAGAGGAACGTGAAGAACATCGAGAAGGCCCTGCAGCTTCTCTCTACAGGTCACTTCGACATAACGGTTCCCGATTCGAAGGTAACCGAATACAACCAGATAGGCGCCTCGATCGAGGCCCTCGGCAAGGACCTGAGGCGTCACTCGGCGTCGCGTAAGGAATGGATCAGGAACATCTCCCATGACCTCAATACACCGGTTACGAGCATGAACATGATTCTCGAAGGCGTATCTGACGGTCTCTTCCCGCTCTCGGATGAGATAATAAAGACCCTCAAGAAGGAGAACGATACCCTCAAGGAGAGAATCGCGAGCGTATCGTATTACTCTTATCTTCTCTCTCCGGACGCAAAGTGCGAGAAGAGCGAGCTGGTACTCAAGGACGAAGTCGATACGGCATGTCTGAGGCTTGAGAATCCGTCTGTCAGATGTGATTTCCCGGTCAGCGCGATTGTCTACGCCGACGACAGCCTTCTGACGCGTGCGCTTGAGGAAATCATCCACAACGCACTCCAGTACCGGACAAGCGATAATCCTCCGTCAATCTCCACGACCGAGGAAGGTAACAATCTCGTCATCAGGATAACAAACGACGGTGCTCTTCCGAAGCCTCTTCCGCAGTTCTTCGAACCGTGGAGCAGGGGAGACCAGTCACGTACCGGCTCCGGAGGATCGGGCCTGGGACTCAGTATCGTCTACCAGATAATGGAACTCCATAACGGAAGTGTGGACATCACGGAAGACGAGACGAACGGTAAGGTAACCGTTACCTTATCCTTCCCATGTCTTGATTATGTGCCCGTCGTCTAGGGATATTATCCCGATTCTTCCGTCATTCCATACGGCGTAGCTGGGCTCGCTTGAGTTCTTCGGAATCGTAGTCGACCCGGGATTGAGGAACACGACTCCGTCTCTCTCTTCAAGTACCGGAACATGCGTGTGTCCGCTCATGACTACATCCGCGTCTCCCCTGTCGAGGTCATGGTGACCGTGCATCAGGAATATCTTTCGTCCGTCGACGGTGACTGTCTTTGAATCATCCATGATGGGGAACGGAAGCACCATCTGGTCGACTTCGGCGTCGCAGTTGCCCCTGACGGCGGTAATCGAGTCCTTCATCTCAGAGAGAAGGGGAATGACTCCCTTGGGTCTGTAATGCTCGGGCAGGTCGTTTCTCGGCCCGTGATATAAAAGATCCCCGAGGAGGAACACCATGTCAAAGTTTCCGCTTTTCCATATGTCATATATCTGCTGCGCCCTGTATTCAGAGCCGTGGATGTCCGATGCGATGAGTATTTTCATGGCCCATTTATATCTCATTTGAAGTGATGTGAGAAGAATCGGGGCAAAAAAAGAGGACTCACCATGTGAGTCCTTCGGGTATGGGCGGTAGAGGGTTTGAACCTCTGACTTCCACCACGTC
>CAZGNN010000110.1:0-5382 GCA_964527335.1 uncultured Spirochaetaceae bacterium
CATCTTTCTTCTGATATCTTAATCGTCCAAAACAATATAAGTTTTTGCTTGTCTCTAACATGTTGAAAAGTCGTTCAAATGGGATTATTCTTACTTTGTGTGACGGAAAGAGACGGGGGTTAATGTGCCCTTTTCCTTCGCCGCACTCAAAACTGTATAAAATTCCCTAACAGACCTTGTGTCTGGACAAATCGTCAAGGAGGCTCTATTCATGGTGAGAAAAATGAAATCCATGGACGGCAACAACGCAGCGGCTCATGTGAGCTATGCATTCAGCGAGGTTGCCTGTATTTATCCTATCACTCCATCTAGCCCGATGGCAGACTTCGTCGACCAGTGGAGTGCAAACGGCCTGAAGAACATCTTCGGTACTCAGGTCAAGGTCGTTGAAATGCAGTCCGAAGCAGGTGCTGCCGGTGCTGTTCACGGTTCTCTCGGAGCTGGTGCACTCACATCCACATACACTGCTTCCCAGGGACTCCTCTTAATGATCCCGAACATGTACAAGATTGCCGGCGAGCAGCTTCCTGCTGTCTTCCACGTATCGGCAAGAACAGTTGCAACACAGGCACTGAACATCTTCGGCGACCACAGCGACGTCATGGCATGCCGCCAGACAGGCTTCGCAATGCTCTGTGAAGGCAACGTCCAGGAAGTCATGGACCTTTCACCGGTTGCTCACCTTTCAGCTATCTCCGGCAAGGTTCCTTTCATCAACTTCTTCGACGGTTTCAGAACATCCCACGAAATCCAGAAGATTGCAGTATGGGATTACGCTGATCTCAAGGATATGTGCGACATGGATGCAGTCAAGGCATTCAGAGAGCACGCTCTCAATCCTGAGCATCCTCACATGAGAGGATCCCACGAGAACGGAGACATCTTCTTCCAGCACAGGGAAGCATGCAACAAGTACTATGATGCACTTCCGGAAGTTGTCGAGAAGTACATGGCAAAGATCAACGAGAAGCTCGGCACTGACTACCAGCTCTTCAACTACTACGGTGCTGCAGATGCTGACAGAGTCATCATCGCAATGGGCTCCATCTGCGATGTCGCAGAGGAAGTCATCGACTACCTCAACGCTCACGGAGAGAAGGTCGGTCTCGTAAAGGTCAGACTCTACCGCCCGTTCAAGGCAGACAGACTCATCAAGGCCATCCCTGCAAGTGCAAAGAAGATTGCAGTCCTCGACAGAACAAAGGAACCGGGAGCTCTCGGAGAGCCTCTCTACCTCGATGTCGTCACAGCTCTCAGCGAGAACGGTGTCACAGATAAGACTGTCATCGGCGGCAGATACGGCCTGGGAAGCAAGGATACACCTCCATCAAGCGTATTCGCAGTATATGATGAACTCAAGAAGGACAACCCGAAGAGACAGTTCACACTCGGCATCGTCGATGATGTCACCAACCTCTCTCTTCCCGAGGACAAGAACGCTCCGAACACAGCTGCTGAAGGCACAATCGAATGCAAGTTCTGGGGTCTCGGCGGAGACGGTACAGTCGGTGCAAACAAGAACTCCATCAAGATCATCGGCGACTACACAAACAAGTATGTCCAGGCATATTTCCAGTATGACTCCAAGAAGACAGGCGGTGTCACGATTTCCCATCTCAGATTCGGTGACAAGCCCATCAGAAGCCCCTACTACATCTCCAAGGCTGACTTCGTCGCATGCCACAACCCGAGCTATGTGACAAAGGGCTTCAAGATGGTCCAGGATGTAAAGCCGAACGGAATCTTCATGATCAACTGCCAGTGGTCACTTGATGAACTCAACCACCACCTCGATGCAGCTGCAAAGAGATACATCGCAAAGAACAACATCCAGCTCTACACAATCGATGCAATCGACCTCGCACAGAAGATCGGCATGGGCAAGAGAACCAACACAATCCTCCAGTCCGCATTCTTCACACTCGCAAAGGTCATGCCTCAGGAAGAAGCTATCCAGCACATGAAGGAAAAGGCTACGGCTTCCTACCTCAAGAAGGGTCAGGATATCGTAGACATGAACCACAAGGCAATCGACCTCGGTGCATCCGCATTCGTAAAGGTTGACGTCCCCGCAGACTGGGCAGACGCAACAGACGAGAAGAAGACCGTAGAGAAGGAAGGCAAGGCAGAACTTGTCAAGATGGTCTCCTCCATCCTCGATCCCGTCGACAGAATGGACGGCGATTCACTTCCCGTCAGCGCATTCGTCGATCACGTGGACGGCCAGTTCGAACTCGGTGCTTCCGCATACGAGAAGAGAGGCGTCGCAGTATCTGTTCCGACATGGGATGCAGCAAAGTGTATCCAGTGCAACCAGTGCTCCTACGTCTGTCCGCACGCAACAATCAGACCGTTCGCACTCACAGCCGAAGAAGCAGCTGCTGCTCCGGAAAGTGCAAAGATCGTCGACGTCAAGGCAGGAAAGGGCAAGGGCGTCTACAAGTTCACAATCGCAATTTCTCCTCTCGACTGTATGGGATGCTCTGTCTGTGTATCCGTATGTCCTGTCGGAGCACTCAAGATGGTCAACATGGAAGAGGAACTGGGCCAGCAGCCGGTATTCGACTACTGTGTCTCCAAGGTATCCGAAAAGAAGGATATGCAGGACAACACAGTCAAGGGAAGCCAGTTCAAGCAGCCGATGCTCGAATTCTCCGGTTCATGTGCTGGTTGTGCAGAGACAAGCTATGCTCGCCTCGTGACACAGCTCTTCGGCGACAGAATGTACATCTCGAACGCTACAGGATGTTCTTCAATCTGGGGCGGTCCGGCAGCTACATCTCCGTACTGCACGAACAAGGAAGGAAAGGGACCAGCTTGGTGCAACTCACTCTTCGAGGATAACGCTGAGCACGGACTCGGACTCTTCATCGGTCAGGACAAGATCAGAGAAGACCTCGCAACTCTTACAAGAGACCTCATCGAGAACGGTGACAACGACAGCGTAAAGGCAGCAGCTCAGGCTTGGCTCGACACAATGAACGACGGCGTCAAGAACGAAGAAGCTACCCAGGCTTACGTCAAGGCTCTCGAGGGATGCGGATGCGAAAGAGCAAAGGCTATCCTCGACAAGAAGGATTACCTCTCCAAGAAGTCCGTATGGATCTTCGGCGGCGACGGCTGGGCTTATGATATCGGCTACGGCGGACTCGACCACGTCATCGCACAGAAGAAGAACGTCAACATCTTCGTCTTCGATACTGAAGTCTACTCCAACACAGGCGGACAGGCTTCCAAGGCTTCCAACATCGGTCAGGTTGCACAGTTTGCAGCTGCTGGTAAGGAAACCAAGAAGAAGAGCCTCGCTGAAATCGCTATGCAGTACGGCTATGTATATGTAGCACAGGTTGCTATGGGCGCTAACCCGAACCAGACAATCAAGGCTATCACAGAAGCTGAAGCATATGACGGACCGTCACTCATCATCGGTTACGCACCGTGTGAGATGCACTCCATCAAGGGCGGTATGGCTAACTGTCAGAAGGAAATGAAGAAGGCAGTCGAATGCGGTTACTGGAACCTCTTCAGATACAACCCGGCTGCTGAGAAGAAGTTCACTCTCGACAGCAAGGCACCGGCTGGCGGCTATCAGGAATTCCTGCTGAACGAAGCACGTTACTCAAGACTCACACGTGAGTTCCCGGCTCGTGCAGATGTTCTCTTCAAGGCTAACGAAGAAGAAGCTAAGGCACGCTACGAACACCTCCTCAAGCTCATCAATCTCTATGACGAGAACTGAGACAGGTAAGCGATAAGGTACAGGCTGCACCGTAAGATGCAGCCTGTTTTCTTTGTCAGAGAAGAATGAAAAATCATCTGTTTCTGTTGATGATCCATTCCCCTTTTCTCTTCGAACCCGTTCTGATAAGTATATTTCTGTCCTGAAGACTCTTCACTGCCCTTTCGACTGTTCGTGTTGTCACACCCGAAGCCGAGGTAATGTCAGAGAGTGTCGCAAGCGGATTCTCCTGCACAAAGCTGATGATTCTCTTCTCCGTCTCCGTCAGACGCAGTCCGTTTCCGATGCAACTCCTTTCAGCCACGGGAGCAGATGTCTGCACTGTCCTGTTCATCACCTCTTCATCGAAGGGAATAGTTACCCTGATGTAGTTCTTCTTTATCTCGAAGACATCGCGACCGTATCTTTTCACTATTACGGGAATACCGTGTCCCGTTCTCTCTGCAAGGTCCATATTCAGGAATATCTGCATGAGAGCTATGTTTCTGGGAACACTGACGCCCATGAAGAAATCCTCCTCTTCCTGTCCGCTCGGCAACCCTCCATAGGAGAATATCTCGAGTCTGTCATCGAAGAATGAAATCAGGGGCGCGGAAATAGTCCAGTCATTATGTACGAGTGCGTTGATTACAGCTTCGTTCACCGAGTCAAAATCATAAAGGAATCTGTCCACACGTGGACGGACGGTGGTATCTGAAATACAGGTATTCTCGGTGGCTATCCTGAGCTTTATCTGTTCGTACGACAGAAGAAGACACTGATTTCCGTAATCGTAACGCTCCGAAATGGCAGATTTGTCATTGCCCTTGAATTTGACGAAGATCAGAGGCAGCATGTTCCTGTCAGACATGATTTCCGCAAGAAGGTTGTATTTACCGTCCGGAGTAAGAAGATTCAGATTAGTCTCGAATGTCGCATCTTCCAGATGGTATCCTCTCACACCGTAATACGTTTTCAGCGTATTGAAGGTTATCGGAGTATATGATGCAGGAGAAAGAATCATTGCATCCGTCTTTCTGTATTTCATTTCATAGCGGGTCTCGATTTCCTCCTGTGTCATGTTCTTGCATGTCGTACCTATCCGCACGACACACCCGCTGGAGGAGTAACCGTACTTCTTCTGACAGTAAATCGGCTGAATTCCCTTCTTGATATGAACAATCAGAACCGGTTTTCCTTCGATGTATACAGTTTCCATCGTAACAAGAGAATGAGGAACAGGTTCAATCTGATCCGTAATTACATCTGATACCTTCTTCGACGTTTCATCCAGGTTGGTTATGCCTGCTACTGTTCCGTTATCATTGACACCGATGACAAGATCACCCCCGTCAGCATTCAGAAAAGCAACTATCTCCTTGCATATCGCATCGGTGAATTTCGACTTCAGTTCCATTTTCTCGGATTCACAAAACACTGTATTACTCCTTTATGTATTCATGATAGCAGAGATTTCGGAAAAAGCAATCGAACGGCACGAAAACCGTCGCAAATACCGACACGAATACCGACGTGTTTACCGACATTTATATGACATACGTTAATTTATTACATTATAAAATATAATCAATAACAAAATCCCAGAAAACGACACGAATACCGACACGAATACCGACACGAATACCGACACGAATACCGACACG
>CAZGNN010000111.1:0-5373 GCA_964527335.1 uncultured Spirochaetaceae bacterium
TTACCCTGATTCTCTCTCCGAGAGCGGGGTTGTAGGACTGGCCGGCAGTGATGAGGGCCTCCTCGTCGACGTTCTTCGTGATGAGCTCGACTACATCCTGATACTCCTGGAGCGTGAGATTGTCGCCGCCTGCGATGTTGACAAGTACGGCCTTCGCACCTTCAATTGAGGCATTCTCGAGAAGAGGATTGTTTATCGACTGCTTTGCAGCCTCGATTGCCCTGTCGGTTCCCTCGCCGAATCCGAGTCCGATGAGTGCATCGCCCTTACCCTTCATGACTGTCTTCACGTCCGCGAAGTCTATGTTGATTTCGCCAGGCTCCGTTATGAGGTCGCTTATACCCTGGACAGCCTGAAGAAGAGCCGAGTCGGCAAGAAGGAAAGCCTTCTTGATCGGGGTGTTCTGCTCGACGACGTTCAATAGGTGCTGGTTCGGGATTATGATGAGTGTGTCGACACTCTTTCTGAGCTTTTCGATACCCTGCTCCGCAAGCTGGAGCTTCTTCTTTCCTTCGAAGGAGAACGGAGTCGTGACTACAGCGACAGTGAGGGCATTGCAGCCCTTTGCTATCTCGGCAACGACTGCAGCGGCACCGGTACCCGTTCCGCCGCCCATGCCGGCAGTGATGAAGACCATGTCGCTGTTCTCGATCTCCTTCTTTATCTCCTCCTTGCTCTCGAGTGCGGCCTTCTCCCCGATTTCGGGCTGTCCGCCGGCACCGAGGCCTCCGGTGAGTTCCTTTCCGATGGCGATTCTCGTCTGTGCGTTCGAGCGCTGCAGAGCCTGCACATCTGTGTTGAGTGCTATGAAGGAGACCTTCTTGAGGCCGTTGGCAATCATTCTGTTCACGGCATTGCCACCGCCGCCGCCGACACCTACGACCTTGATGATGGTCGGTGTTGTCTGTTCGCCTGTAGTAGTATCTTCAATATCAAACAAGTTAAAGCTCATACTTTACCTCAAAACAATTTTCCGAAAAATCCCTTAATCTTCCGTCCGATTCCCTGCTTCTCCTTGAGGGAGGAGACATCGGATGTATCCCTCATGCGCCGAGCTTCGCTCTTGAAGAGTCCGAGCACCGTCGCATACCTGGGATCTATGTAAGCCCTGTCGAGTCCGCTTATGGCCTCGGGGAACCCGATGCGTGCCGGAAGACGGAATATCTCGGCGGCAAGCTCCGTGACACCGCTCATGAGGGCTCCGCCTCCCACGAGGATTATGCCGGCTCCGAATGTTCCCTGTACGTTGTTCTCCTGCATGTCCTGCTGGACCATGAGAAGAATCTCGGCCATCCTCGCTTCGATTACCTTGGCAAACTCCTTCTTCGGCATCCTTATCGAGGGCTTTCCTCCGAGGGACGGAGTGACGACAGTCTCATCCTTACCCACTCCCGGGCTGTAGCATGAGCCGTCCGTGATCTTGAGGGACTCCGCAGCTGTCTTCGGAAGCTGGAAAAGGTACGATATGTCGCTCGTGACAAGGTCGCTTCCCCTGTTGATTCCCCCCACATGAACGGGAGAACCCGCGGAGTATGCGATGTAGTTCGTCGTACCGGCACCGATGTCGATGACGATTGCGCCCATGTCCTTCTCCTCGGCCGAGAGCACAACCTCCGCATCCGCAAGAGTCTGGAAGACAATCTTCTGTATGTTGAGTCCGGCTTTCTGGACACACTTCTTCTGGTTCTGGATTATGGGAGACGAGCCGAGAACGAGGAGAATCTTCGTGTCGAGTCTGTGGGCAAGCATGTCCACAGGGTCCTTGATTCCCGAGCGCGAGTCTACATAGAAGTCCTGTACGAGGGAATGGAGAATCTCCATGTTCTGCGGAAGCTGGATGTTTCTCGCAACATCTATCGAGCGCCTGATATCGTCCTTCGTTATCTCCTGGTCCTTGCTGTTGATGCCGACGACGCCGTTGGACTTTATGCCCTTTATCTGGTCACCGCCGAGTCCGATTATGACGGAGGTGATTTCACATCCCGCCTGCACCTCTGCGTCCGATATTACCTGCCCCAGGACCTTCACAGTCTGTTCGATGTTCACAATCGAGCCGTTCCTGACGCCGACACTCGGTCTCTCCGTGACGCTCTCTATCACGAGCTGTCCGTCACGCGAGACAGAGCCCACTGCGACACGGGTGGAGCTCGTTCCTATATCCAATCCTACAATAGTTCTGTCTGCTGCCACCTTGTCACCTCGTCTCTATGAGCCTTCCGCCTGTAAGGACGTATTCCGTCCTCACACCGCTTAGTCTGTCATTTCTCTGTGCATATTCGTTTTCTATTATTCCGAGAGCCTCTTCGAGCCTCTCAGCATCCCCTGCGTCAGCGAGGATGAGAGTGGAGGAAAGAGAGTCCAGTCCCAGCTTAAGGGAGAGCGGATATTCACCTGAATTATTATTGCCATATTCTGCCGTTGTTATCAAGTTGGATGAATGAGCGAGTTGTATCAAAGTGTCCATCATTTTCTCTTCCCGGCGGCTGAAGGAATAGCTCAGGGCAGAGGAGAGAATATCGCTGTCAACACGAAGAACAAGCAAGGACTCCGAGAGAGCTGAAGCATCCCTTCTGTCGAGAGATGAAAAGCCGTCAGACCAGAGATACCACTTATCGCCGTCAGTGATTACAATAGCGTCCTTAGTGCTTTCACCAGTGACGCGTAGTGTCTTTCCCTTAGTCTTCACAGATACGCTTTCAACATACGGAAGATCCGAGATTGTCTTCTCCATCTCCTTCTTGGAAACTGCGAGCCTGTTTCGTCCCATTGCCCCGAGAAGAACACTCTCAATCGAGTAGGTCCGGGGAAGGCCCTCGAGTGTCCAGTTCTCGAGCGTGAACGACCCCACAAGGCCGTACGAGAGATAGAGAAGAACAAGGGCGGCCAGGAAGAGTGCAATCAGAGTGATGCTGCTTTTAGCCTTCATCTGTTCTTCTCCCTTCCGACACGGTAGATGAACTTGTATAAAAGGCAGAAGAGAACTGCCGTAAGTGCCTCGTTTATGGGATTATATGAAAAGAGCAGAAGCGGAACACCCTCAAACGGCAGCAGTCCCGATACGTAAAGCATGTTCAATAAAAGCGAGAATGAGATATATACTACGGTGCCAAGCATGAACGACGATATGAAATACTCGTTCTTTCTGTATGCCCTGCTGCTGTTCCTTATTCCGATTACGAGAATCATGAGAAGACAGAAGATAATTATGATGGTTCCCATCATTCCCGTCTCCTCGCTGAGGGATGCGTAGATGTATTCTCCCTCGATATCTTCGATGAGCCCGAGCTTATAGAGTCCGTTGCCGATTCCGACACCGATGACACCGCCTTCGCTTATGGCCTCCTGGGAGAGGTAGAGCGAGGACGAGTAGTACTCCGGATCCGAGAGAGGGAATGCCGAGCGTGTGAATGATATTAAAAGACTCTTCGATGTGAGAATGAGGAATGTAAAGGCGACGAGCATCACGACAGAAAAGTAAACGATATACGAGCGTTTTACCTTCACTGAAACAAGTGTCGATACAATAACGATTCCCGACAGAAGATACCAGCCCGAGCCGCAGACAAGAGCCTCAGTCACGAGGATGAAGATGACTGCGGCTACGAGACCGATAAGTGTTACTCCCCTCCTCTCATGGGAGATAATCAAAGGAACGATGTCGGAGAGCAGGAAAATAAGCGTGACGGTCCCGAATCCTCCCATGACGGAGGTATAGAGAAATGATGGTGTATAACTCTTCAGGCTCAGTGCCAGAATGAACAGTATGGAATATACCGGAAAGAGGACGAAATATGATTTTCTGAGTATCCTCTGCGGCAGAAAGCAGAGTGAGGTGCCGGCAACAAGGCCGATGACGAGTGCACCGATCTGCTTCAGAAATGTCGAATAGAATGCTGCGTCCTCCCTCAGTGCCGTGTCGTACGAGGAGGAGAAGAGCATGACTGCTCCGAAGAGTACCAGGATTACGGCAAAGCAGAGGAACGTGAACGGCGAAAGGAGGCCGTCAGTATCGGTCTCCTCGGTCTCGAGAGGAGCATAGTCGTCGTATGCCCCGATGTTGTTCAATCCGCTCTTCTCCCCGTACATCCGTAAGCCCCTTTACAGATCAGACGCCTGCAATAAGATCAGTTGTGTTTTCCTTTTCTCCGTTGCCCTTCAGTGCGATGTAGGCGATGAGGTTTCTCTCCTCTTCCTCCATCTTCTCGAGTTTCTCCTGGGCAAGTACCAGTTCATAGTGAGACTTCCTCGTGACACCCTTCTGCCATACGGGCACAAGTGCGACGAAGAAAGAGACTATGATGGATGCGATGATGATGATCTTAGCTCTGAGATCCAGCTGTGTGCGTTCATTTTCCCTGTACTTCATATTATAGTTTCTCCACAATCCTGAGTTTGCTCGAACGTGACGGAGGATTCTCGTCACACTCCTTATCTGACGGAACAATCGGCTTCTTCGTGAGAATCCTTATGTCACCGTATTTCTGCTCCCTGTCCTTGAAGGTCCACTTCACAATCCTGTCCTCGAGGGAGTGGAATGTGATTACGGCTACCCTTCCCCCCTTGTTGAGGACCCTCAGTGCCTCCGTGAGGGCCGGCTCTATCCTGTCGAGTTCCCTGTTGACCTCGATTCTCAGGGCCTGGAAAGTCCTCGTTGCCGGATGAAGATGTCCGTATCTGTATTCACGCGGAACACAGGACCATATGATGTCGGCAAGCTCCTTGCTTGTCACTATCCTCTTTTCCCTGCGCTTTTCGCACACAGCTCTGGCGATGCGCCTCGAATAGCGCTCCTCGCCGTACTTATAGATGACGTCGGCAAGGGCTTCCTCGCCGTATTCGTTCACAATCGTCTCGGCAGAGAGACTCTGCGAAGTGTCAAGTCTCATGTCGAGTTCCTCGTCCTTACGGAATGAGAATCCCCTCTCGCTCTCCTCGTAGTGGAATATCGAGATACCGAGGTCGAAGAGGATGGCGTCCGCAGACTCCGTATCCCTTTCGGAGAGGTAATCGTTGAACCAGGTATTGACGGGACGGAACCTCTCGCCGTATTCCTTCATTCTCTCGATTGCCTTCTTCTGAATCTCGCTGTCCCTGTCGAGGCCGAAGACGGTCAGAAGCGGATACTTATCCAGAAAAAGCTTCGTGTGACCGCCTTCTCCTGTCGTACAGTCGATGAGGACGGAAGGTCTGTCGGCGGGAAGTGTCAGGTTTTCAAGAACCTCTTCGTGCATGACGGGATAATGCAGAAACTCCATCTTATCTGCCCTCCCCGTCATAAATCTTCTGAGCGAGCTCACTGATTGACACATCATCCCTCATCTCCTCTTCTTCGTAAGTTTCGGGATTCCAGATTTCAACTGCATAGCCTGTTCC
>CAZGNN010000112.1:0-5347 GCA_964527335.1 uncultured Spirochaetaceae bacterium
AGATAAGCGTATTCGAGAATCGTGAATGCCTCTTCACGGAGTCGGTATTCCACGATGCTCCCCTTCTTCTCTCTTTCCCGACGACAAACGACCAGCTTCCGATGAGGAAGAAGGTCACACTCGATATTCTGAAAAAGCATAACATGACCATAAATGACATCGACATAATAGTCGGCCGCGGCGGCAGTGCACACTCGCAGAAGGGAGGACTGACGAAAATAGACGGACGTCTCTTCGAGGACACGAAGAATGAGGTTGCCGGAACTGACCACGCCGCAAAGCTCGGCGTCATGGCGGCATATGAATTCGGTAAGGAGTACGGTAAGCCCTGCTATACGATAAACCCGACGAACATGGACGAACTCGAGGACGTGGCAAGAATCACAGGAGTCGGCGGCCTCTACCGCCGCCCGCAGTCACACGCCCTCAACCAGAAGGCGACAGCGGCGATGCATGCGGAGAGAATCGGCAGGAAAATCGAGGATACATCATTCGTCGTTGCACATATAGACGGAGGGATAACAGTCGGCGCTCACAGAGGTGGCCGAATGATCGACTGCACGGAAGGCGCCGGTGGAGACGGCCCCTTCTCCCCCACACGAGTGGGGTCGATTCCCGTTCTCGGCGTCGTCAGATACCTCGAAGGCGGCCACACCACGGACGAAGTGAGAGCTCTCTGCTCACGCTCGGGCGGCTTTGTCTCACACTTCGGCACTTCAGATACTTCAAAGATCTATAAAATGGTGAAGGACGGTGACAGGAAGGCATGCCTTATCTGGGAAGCGATGCTCTATCAGACGGCAAAGTCAATCGGTGAGATGGCCGCAGTACTCTCCGGAAAGGTTGATGCGATAATCCTCACCGGAGGTCTTGCGAGATACTCCGAAATCGTCGACTACATAACAGAGCACTGCTCTTTCATCGCCCCGATTGCCGTCTACCCCGGAGAGGTGGAACAGGAGGCAATGGCCTGGGCTGTTTGTGACATGCTTGATGGAAAGACAGAAGCGCGCACCTATGTTCCCGAAGATGTATTCTCCGGCTTCGAATGGGACGACAGAGTCTACTAATCAGGCATAACGGAAGGTGAAATTTCCGTATCCTGAAGAAACCTTCTCGGTGTGGTATTCCCTTCTTCTGCGGGTGAATATCACCCGGAAGCCCCAGTCATCCGTATCACAGTCGAATCTTATTCCGCCTGAGAGATTCTCCAGAGTCCTGAAACCCTTTGAGGCGTTATGGACATATCCTGCGGCATAGAGGGCGTTCATGATGAGAGGATTGCGTATCCTTCCCTTCTCGTCTCCCGTCACGTAGTCTATCGGCCTCAGGTCCCGGGGAAATGTTCCCGGGTTATATATCACGATGGAGTCATCGGTGACAGTGAGTTCGATGACAGTCTGCTCCTCCCCGTACCATGCATGTGCGAATGCATTGATCATCATCTCGAATATCATGTACCTGTCACACCTTTCAGCTTCCGTGAGGTGAGCATCAAGAAGTCTGTAGGCCTTTCTGAGAAGAACGAATATGTTCCCCCTGTACCTTCTCTCTCCCAGGACCTCATCCCTTACAAGAAGATAGACTTCCGGATCCGGGGAAAAGAGAACGCGGGAAGCGTTGTTCATTCCGCTGTCGTCGTAAAGCGAGAAGGAACGCAGAACGCTCTCCCTCTTCTCGCTTTTCAGGTGAACAAGATCCGCATTCCTTATGCTCTTAAGGAAAAGGGAGAATGTCTTCGGGTCAAGTGAATCAAGGTTCTCGCCGGTGCTCTCCTTCTCCCAGGAGAGGGAGTATCCTCTCTCTGCATGACTCAGGGCTATCTCCTCGCTCGTCATCTTCACTCTCTTCCCGTCATCCATCGTCCAGTATTCCCCCTCAACGGAATAAGGTGTATCTGAACCGTAGAAGGAGATGCGGACGCTCTCCCCTTCGTCCGAGCCTCGTACGGAGAACGGCGGCTTCACTGTCTCCTCCAGTATTTCAACGGCCGAACGGGCATAGATTTCATCTCCCGGAATGACGATGCTGCCCCAGCCCCTGGAGTTCAGCATTGCCGCAGTATCCCTTGCGGCATCGTACATGGTTTTCTGAGCGGTTTTCACACACATTTTCTTTTCTCCTTTTTTCTGTACTCTATTGGGAAAATTCTTTGTGTGCAATGATTTGCCCCCTTTTCGATGTTTTTCTGAACTGGCGATGAATCTCACGAAATTTTGCGATATCGGGGACAGGAAGCGAATGTCAAGGAAAATTGCAGAGATAAAAGCAAACAATCAGGACTGAATCAATGTATCATGCATTTTACTCCTACTTCTCATTGTTTACGCATATCTTATTTACATCCGCCGGAAATGAGACAGATATCTTCATTCCTCTCAGTGCAGTTACTCCTGTTGCTTTGATAACTTCTCCGCAGTGCTGAAACTCAATCTTTCAGATTAGCCAGCACCACCTCGATAAGGGCATCACTTATATGGCGCTGGTTTGCCTTGAGAACTTCCAGAGTATGTCTGACTTCTTTACCGGACATGAGTCCTTTGGCATTCGCCAGCTGCAGTATACCGAGAGTACCGATAACCCTGATGTTCATCTGTTTTGCAACCTGTCTTCCTTTAACTTCATCCATAAGGAGAATATCTGCGGCATTTTCATTGGAGTAGACAATTGCCTCGCTCTCCCCCAGATCAAGCCCGGTCACTTTCTGGAAAACATCGATTACCTTTCTGTCATCCACGGAGACTTTTCTGATGAAATCACAGCCGAAGATAGTTTCCGCTTCAAGTGCGAATTTCATGTTCGAAGTCAGTTCGTCATACACAGCTTCGGGAATCACAATCTCCTTGAAGAGATCTTTCAGTATTCCTAATCTGTTATCTTTCATCAGGGAAATAATCGGAGTGGTATCGGAAACTACAAGCATCAGAGCAGATCCTGCAGTTCTTTCACTGTTTTAAGGTCGTCTTCATAGTCTGAAATACTCGAAAGATAGGGGAAACCAAGACTGTCATAAAGAGTAATGAGATCCCACTTCTTCATCCCGATAATCTGAGCTGCCTTTCCGTGAGATATGACGCCGCTTTTGACATACGGATACATAATCATAGCATTTCTTACGTTTTCATTCTGCTTTGAATCCGGATTGATATAAGAAACCATTTCAACCGGTACTTTAATCACCGCTTCAGTTAAAGCCATCGTAAATCTCCTTCTGCTCTTATTCTATAACGGTAAATGAGAAAAGGCCAGCAGAATCAAAGCTGCAGGGAAATGTCTACTGTGATTTCATTCACTTTATTTCTATGTACAAAAATTTCAGGCAGCCCGGAATTATGATTTCTCAATCTGCTCGATAGTGCACTCGTGCTTCTTGGTGTCCTTGTCGTAGTTGATTCCGACAAGAAGGATGTTGCCTGTGTACTCCTTGATATTCTCGGTGTACTTTCTCTCCTTTATCTGTGTGATTGCACTTTCAGCACTTTTGTCCCACTTGAGTTCAATGACAAGTGCCGGGTACATTCCCCTGTTCTCAGGAAGCGGAAGATAGACAAAGTCAGCGTATCCCTTTTCCGAGGGAAGTTCCCTCATTGCATTGAGGTAATACTTCAGGGAACCCAGATAGGCAACTGTCAGGACACTCGCAAGGAAATTCTCGTCGTTGTACTGAATGACTGAGGTATATCGGCTGTGTATCTTTTCGACTGCAGATGCAACTGTCCTGCCGTCTCCTCTGATTGTCGCTTCGAGAAGGTTCTCGGAATCCCTGCAGAAACCTGTTAATCTATCTGACCCGGATTTGTTTACAGCCTTCCAGAGTTCCTGCCTGATTTCCTCATTCGGGACAAAGGCATTCTTTCTCTTCCTGTCATATGCCAGATACCCCAGATGAATGAGATATGTCAGAACATCATCCTTGCATGAGATTTTCCGGGGGTTGTTCTCAAAGCCTTCAGCATCAATACGGACTTCCATTCCTGCAAGCAATAATAGAACAGTATCTTTGAGGCCATCATAGTTAAGGTCAATAAGCGGAGTTACCACCTGGTAAGACCATGTCTTTGTCCAGTAGCTTGAATACTCCCCGCGAAGTATCACTCAAACGACAGACCTGGGATTATAGACATGATAATCCCCCAGACGATATCCGTCATACCATCTTTCAACTTCATTATAATCCCGGTTATATCTGAGACAAAGGTTCTTCACCTCATCCTCATTGAATCCGAAATATCTGGCAAGAGGACCTGGACTCAGCATCGTATATTCTTCAAAGTTGTTGAGTGCTGGCTGAGTCTTCTCCCTTAAAATCGGAAGAATTCCGGTAAGATATGCGAGAGCTATGTATTCCTCGCCGCCCTTGAACAGGTTTCGAAGGAAATCTACATACCCGTTCTGGGTATCGGCATTGCTGTCATCCCTTATGAGGACGTCCCACTCATCAATGATGACGATGAACTTCCGGCCGGTTTCATTCCTGATTCTGTCCAGAACCAGAGGAAGTGATGTGCTCTCTGAAGATACAATCTCAGGATAACACTCCCCCAGTTCTCTTATGATACTCTCCGTCAGGAAGGAAACTACCTTATCCTTACCTCCCGCAGGTCCCAGACACCACTGTATGTCGATGCGTATCACATCAAATGCGTTCAGATTCTTTTCAAAGGAAGGAAGTCTGCCTGCCTCGAGGGAAGAAAACAGGCTCTGGAATCACAGCCTCGGGAATAGTATGCCACGAGCATATCCGCCGCAGTAGACTTTCCGAAACGACGCGGCCGGCTGTTGCAGATAAAAGCCTCCTTCGTGTTCAGAACCGAGTTTATGTACTCTATAAGACCGGACTTATCGACATAGATTTCGGAATTCAGAGCAACCCTGAATCTTTCATTGGAAGGATTGACGAAAGTTCCCATGTTCAGCAGCCTCCCGGAATCTGGAAACAGATATCTTGCCGGTTCCATTCTACCATTCAAAGAGCTGCAAGTGAAAGCCATTGCCCCGTTTTCTGCTGTTTTGATTCAAATTCTTTTACATCATGGAATAACGCTTACTCGACAAGAAGGATTATATCCCAGTCGGGAATTGCATGGGCGGTACGGAGAGTGAACTTCGTGTAGCCGCTGTTGAGAGCCAGGACCTTTTGAGGAAGACGCCAGAAATCGTCGATTCTGTGATAGACGGAAAGTATGAGCTTCGGTCTGTACTCCCCGATGACTCTCCGTCCTCCCTCGAGTATCTTCTCCTCGTCGCCCTCCGCGTCGAACTTGAGGACTGTCGGCCTCTTTCCTTCGAGTGCAATGTCGAGAGTTGTCGTGGTTCTTTCCTTTCCTTCCTGAGAACGGCTGTTACC
>CAZGNN010000113.1:0-5319 GCA_964527335.1 uncultured Spirochaetaceae bacterium
TCCGTCCCATGAGTTGTACTTATTATTCCAGTCATCTTCGTTGTCGTAGGCATAGACCATGACGTCGGCGATTGCACCGGACGATGTTGATGACGTTTCGCGGACACTTCTGTCCTTGACAGTTCCGCTGATGGCGGAATCGAATACAGCCGAGCAGGCTGTGAGAGTGAGCATCAGGCACAGTGCCAGAGATGTGATTTTAACAAGTTTCTTCATTTTCTTTATTCTCCTCGGCGGTAGATTCCGTCTTTCTGTTTTTCTTCTTGTAGACTCTCCTGAGCTTCCACTTCTCCAGGAGGTAGTAGTAGAGAGGCATCATGTAGAGTGTGAGTATCGTGGAAGTTGCAAGACCTCCCATGATTACCTGTCCCAGCGGCGCGTAGATTTCCGCACCTTCACCCTTTGCAACTGCCATGGGGATGACACCCAGGACTGTCGTCAGCGTCGTCATGAGGATTGCCCTCAGTCTCGATGCCGTTCCTTCGGCCGTTTCCCTGTCGAGGATGTCTTCCTCCTCTTCGAAGGACAGGAGTCCGAGCGTCTCCGTGTATTCATCGAATGCTATTCCCTTTGCCGTGAGGGCAGCTTCTCTGTCCTGCCGGCGTGCGAGGTTCGCATAGTCGGCTATGACGATGCCGTTGTTGACGAGCATACCGACAAGCGAGACGATGCCGAGGATTGAGACGATGCTCATCGACGAATTGAAGATTGTCAGTGCGAGCACGGCTCCGATGATGCAGAACGGGAAGAGAAGGAGAATCAGGAACGGCTGGTCGAAGCGTTCGAATACCGCAACCATTACAAGGTATACAAGGAAGATTGCGATGAGAAGGGCTTCGAGAAGCGGCAGCATTGCACTCTCCACGAGGTCTCCCAGTCCGCTTGTCTTCGTCGAGACGCTGTCATCGAGCGGGTTTTCTGATAGGTAGGCATTGATCTTCTTCGTGACTCCGTCCGTACTCTCTGTCGTGAGGGTAGCAGATATCGTAAGGGAGTTAGCCCTGTCGTTGTGGTTGATCTGGCTGAGGCCTTCGTCAAGAGAGAGCGTCGTCACTTCGCCGAGTGTTATCGTACTGCCGGCAAGAGATGTGATCTTGAGGTCGTTGAGTCTTTCTTCTGTCAGTGCCTCGTCCTGTACATCCGACGAGAGGTGGATGTCGTACCTCGAATCGGTATCTTCATCGTTGTACTTTCCGATATCCGTTCCGTAGAAGAGGATTGCCGATGTCAGTCCTGCCTCCTCGGCGGGAACTCCGAGGGACGTGAGGTAGTCGTAAGTGCCGTTGATGACTGCTGTCTTCGCGTCGTTCGAGGCACTCATCGACACTGTCATTACCTCGGGGTATGTCAGGAGCTGCTCCTTTATTCTCTCGGCTTCAGAGTAGAGCACATCACTGTCTTCTCCGATGAGCGTGAGACCGTAGCCTCCGCCGTTCGATACGAGGTTGATGAGACGGTCGAAGCCTCCGTTCGTGACAGATATCGTCGCGTCCGGTACGGAAGAGGAGAGCTTCTCCTGAATCTCCTGCATGATTGTATGAATGTCCCTGTCACGGTCTGCGACCGGAACGAGGACCGCGTGTATAGAACCCTCGCTCTTCTTGGACTGTGCAAGAGCGGACATGCTGGAGCCGGAGTAGACTACATCGGTCTTGAGCTCCGGCGTCATGTCGACGATGATGCTCTCGATTCTGTCCATCGCTTCCTTTGTCTCCTCGAGGGAGTAGGTGTCGGGGAATGTGACGGCGACGTAGAAGTCTCCGTTGTCCGTCGACGGGATGAACGAGAACTGCATGTTCGGCAGTACGTAGATGCTGAGCGCGAGAACAAGAAGTCCCGCAAGCAGCATGAACGGTGCGTGACGCTCCGTGAAGTAGAGAGAGCGTGCATAATGTGTTTCGACCTTCTTCAGACCTCTTACTACGAAGTTCTCTCTCTTCGGTTTACGTGCTGAATCGTCCTCCTTCAGAAGCTTCTTCATGAAGAAGGGGATGTAGATGATTGCAACCACGAGGGAGGCTGCGAGGGAGAGCATGAACGTCACGGAGACATCCTTGAGAATCTGTCCCACAAGGCCGCTCATCATTGCGATGGGGAGGAAGACGACGATTGTCGTGAGGCCGGAACCCATGACGGAGCCCGTGACGTCGTCTGTTCCCTTGAAGATTGAGTCATTGACAGAGTAGAGTGCCTTGCCGTTCGCGTCCGTTGCCTGGTAGAAGCGGTATACCTGATCAAGTACCAGGATTGCAGCACCTACGATGTTGCCGAGTGCCACGACGATACCCGAAAGGGAAAGAAGGTTTACCGTGATTCCCATCAGCTTCATACCGATGAAGGTGAAGAAGATGGAGAGAGGAATCGAGAGACCGATGATGATTGTGGCCTTCCAGTCACAGAGGAAGATGTAGATGACGAGGACTGCGATGATGACACCCAGGACACCGGACTCGATGACAGTCGAGAGTGAGGAGTTGACGAGCGTCGAGTCATCACTGATCATGCTGAACTTCAATGCTCCGTTGCTCTTCTCCTCCTCTTCGGCGAGAATTTTCTTTATCTCGTTGGTGATTTCGATCGTGTTTCCGTCGCTTCTCTTGCAGATATCGACACAGATTACTTCCTTACCGTTCTTCGTGACGAGGAAGTCTCCGTCCTTGTAATCAAGCGTCACGTCAGCGACGTCTCCCAGTCTCACCATGCCGCCGTCAAGCGAGTAGCCGACGGGGAGGGCCCTGATGTCATCAAGTGACGAGAACTTCGAGTCGAACTTCGCATCGATTTCGTTTCCGGCATATGTGACGGAATCGAGAGGAATGGAGTAGTTGTTGTAGGAGAGCATCTGGTAGACGGCAAGGGGAGAGATTCCGCGGCTGTTGAGTTCATCCAGATGGAGAACTACATCGACGGTTGCGGTCTTCGAACCGTTGACCGTTATTGACGATACGCCGGATATCTGTGAAATCTGCGGCTTTATCTCATCTTCGATGTAGTCACCGATGGCGTTGATGTCACCGCCGTCGGCTTCGACGACGAAGGATGCGATGCTGAGCATCGAGGTTCCGCCGACGAGTGCGTACGGGCGTCCCGAAATTCCGGAAGGCAGGTCGTCGATGAGGTCGTCGATACGGTTTCTCACCTCGTCTATCTCATCATACGGGTCGATACCGTCCTGGTATGTTATTGCGACGATTGAAGCGCTGTTTATCGACTGGCTTGTCATGCTCTTGAAGTTCGGGAGCGTGACGAAGTCGTCTTCGAGGATGTCCGTTACTGTCTCCTCGATGTCGGAAGGTGAGGCACCGGGGTAGACGGTGACGACGTAGACCATAGGGTTCGAGATGTCCGGAAGGAATTCCGTATTGGTGTCACCTACACTCATCAGGCCGAAGACTCCGAGTGCGAGGAGAGTCATTGCGATGATGACGGGGTGAGCTACGGGGTAACGTGTAAGCTTCATCTCTTACTCCTCCACGATGTTCACGTTCTCTCCGGAGAAGAGCGAGCTCTGACCCTTGATCACGAAGGCCTTGTCCTCATAGCCCTCCGGAAGGAGAACATAGTCTTCATTCATGAATGCATCAGAGAGGTCGATGTACTGGGCCGTCATGGTCTTCTCGTCAACGTAGTATGCACTTCCGTCGAGCTTGAGGGCCTTTCTCTCGATTGAGTATCCTTCTCTCGATTCGACCGTTATCGAAACCTTGACGTACATGCCGGGTCTGAATGCTTCGGGATTGTCGAGCTTCAGATAGAGCTTGAATGTGCGGCTCGAGGAGTCGATGTAGGGGGAGACAGCCTTGATTGAGGCCGTGGTCACGGCTTCCTCCGAGTATGTTCCCTGAGGCTTCGTGACTGTGATCTTTATATTGTCCCTGTTCTCTCCGGTGAAGAGAGCGTAGTACTTCTCCCCGAGGTCGAGATTGACGACGAGATCGCTTATGTCTGCGATGACGGCAATCGGGGTACCCTTGACTGCCGTGCTTCCCTGACTCGAGACAGTCTTCAGAATCGTACCAGATGCATGGGCCTTTACGGATGCGTAGTCAAGCTGGAGCTGCGCAAGTTCTGCCTGTGCCTTGTAGGCGTCCCTCTGTGCCTTGACTGTGTCGTACTCCTGCTGCGATACAGCATTGGAGGCATAGAGCTTCTCGACTCTCTGATACGAGCTCTCGTATGCCTCGTATGCACTTGTCGCCTGCACGAGCTGCAGCCTGTACGGCTCGGGGTCGATTTCGGCAATCGTGTCACCTTCGTTCACCCAGTCACCTTCCTTGACGTTGTATGAAATGATCGTTCCTTCAACGTATGGGGTGACCGCAATGGTGTCCTCGGCACTGACAGTGCTCGAGAGCGTGATTATCTTCTCGACTGTCCTCACCTCGCTCTCTGTCACCTCGACAGGGGTGGTGGGGCGGGTATAGACGGATTCTGTGCGTGTGGCATAGAACCATCTCAGGAGAAGGAACAGTCCCGCGAAGACTGCTATAAGGATCAGATACATAAGAAGCGTAGTTGCTTTGCCTGTTTTCTTCTTTTCCATGAAAACCTCACATTCACGTTATGCAAACTATAAGGAAAATATTCATTTGTTCAACATCCGGCAAGGCGAAAAAAGACACAAAACTTTACAAAGTTCAAATCTGAACAAATGTTGAAAATTTAACTATTTTTATTCATAACTAATCTAAATAAAAGAAATTAGTACAGAGATATTATCGGATACGCTGTAAATCAATATTCCGACAGATGTATTTTTCTCCGACAGGAGTTGCTTTTTTTTCGTCAAAAGGCTAAAACACTCCGCATGGAAGAGAGAAAACCCAACAGAAACGGCCTGAGATCTAAAAAGCTCATACGCCAGGCCTTCCTCACGCTGCTGAAGACGAAGCAGCCGGGGGACATAACAATCATGGATGTCGTGAGAGAGGCGAACATCAACCGTGCGACGTTCTACGCGCACTATTCGTGCCTCAGGGACCTTGGCGACGAGATAGAGAAGGAGGTCATCGACAGGATGATGGCGCTTCTGAAGGATTTCAATCCCGAGAACTTCTTCTCGAACCCCGCACCGCTTCTATTACAGATAAGCATTTTCCTCAACGAGGATATAGAGACATACAAGACGCTGATGAAGACTCCCGGCTCGAAGCTCTTTCTGCAGAAGCTGATGTTGATCTTCATCGACTACATCGAGAAGGACCAGTCGATTCCGGCAGAGGTGAGACAGTCGAAGAACTTCCGTCTCAGAGCATACTACTTCGCCGGAGGCCTCGAGACCCTCTATCAGGAGTGGTTCAACGGCAATCTCGACTGCAC
>CAZGNN010000114.1:0-5311 GCA_964527335.1 uncultured Spirochaetaceae bacterium
CAAGGCTCCAGCTTCCGGTCGGAGTGACTGCCTTTCCGTTCTCGAAATACGGATACGGAGCATAGTCCCATGTCATTTCGCTGTTGCTGTTGTAGGAAAGGAAGTTGTAGTCAGGACCGACGAGCATAGCAACCTTTTCGGAAACAAAGTATGCGAGCATATCGGAAGCGGAAACTCCCTTCGGCGAAACGTTCCATACGTTGTACATGTTCTGGATGAATTCACATGCTTCTACCCATGCATCTGTGGTAAGAACACCAGTAACTGTTCCGTCTTCGCCAATCGGCTGTCCACCAAGAGATTCGGGGAGAGTGAGCATCTGGTAGGGTCTGCTGATCTGAGCAATGCCAAGACCGAAGACTTCCGGAGTTCCGTCGCCGTCGCTGTCAATTGTGAGCTTCTTTGCGAGTTCAACAAGTTCTTCCCATGTGATTCTGTCTGCAGGATCCTTTGAAAGAGGCTCGATACCAGCTTCTTCGAACATTCTTGTGTTATAATAGAGAACCTGACAGCTGTTTACGAATGGAGCAGCGTACAATGTTCCGTCGACTGTGCAGTATTCACGGCATACGTCAACATACTGCTTCATCTCTTCTTCCGTGAAGTAGGAATCAAGTGGCTCAAGATAATCCTTTACAGAATAAGCCATGACCATCGGAGCATCGACGAAGAGGACGTCCGGAGTCTTTTCCTTGCTTCCGAGCTTGACTTCGACAACTTCAAGAAGGTTCTTTGTAGGAAGCATTTCGATGTTGACCTTGATGTCAGGGTTTTCAGCCTCGAACTTCTCGATAATCTTCGGAAGAGCTGTATCGTAAGGCTTTACGGAGTTGCTGAGGATTGTAATTTCAACCTGACCGGATGAATTTGTTGTATCTGTCGTCTCTGTTGCTGCCGTTGTTGTTTCACTTGCGCCACCGGCAAAAACTAAAGATGCGACGAGCATCAAAAGACTGATGGAATAGATAAGTTTTTTCATAAACCTTTCTCCTTTTTTCTTTATTATTGAATGAGAATGACTATCTGTCAAAAAATAATTCTCTTCATTTTTTGCAGAAGAATGCTCAAAATGAAAACCACGATTTTATCGAGATAACTCGCAGTAATTTATAATGTTATTTTTGATTTATTAATTATCTAATGATAATTTTAAGAAGCATTTTGAGAATTTTATGCATATATAATGAATAAATTGTTGTTGCATTTTTCATACTTTAATCCGATACTTTCAATATGGACAACAAACCGACACTGAAAGAGATTGCAAAAGCTACAAGCTTATCAATATCTACCGTATCAAGAGCAATGACAAATCCGGAAATGGTGAAAGCTTCCACAAGACGGAAGATTGAGAAAGCCGTCATGGAATCACAGAAGCATTACTCTAACTCACGGACAGGCATGGTCGCTGTCATTGTCCCGGATGTAATGAATCCCTTCTTTCCATTGATGCTCACAGGAATAGACAGCATATCATCATTGACCGATGTGACCATCATTCTCTGCAACAGCGGTGGGGACACAAAGAAAGAAGACATCATACTCGAGAAACTACTCGATACAGGAATAGACGGAATCATCTTCATTCCATCTTCCGATGTATCATCATTTACACAGCAGGTCATAAAAGACAACTCCGTACCAATTGTTTTCCTCGACAGAAATCCCGGAATAGATAATGTGAACATGGTATCGACAGGTAATTTCGATGGCATGTACCAGGCAACCAAATACCTTGTCACCCTCGGCCACAAAGATATTCTGTTCCTCGGCGGACGGGAGTCTACTTCAACCAACAAGGAACGCTATCAGGGATATATCAAGGCAATGGAAGAATCTTTCGATACTCCTACTGCCGAGCCAGTATATGCCGACTACAATTTCAATAAAGCCTACACTGTAATAAACAAAATGATAGAAGACCATTCCTTCAACTTTACAGCAATATGTTCTGCAAACGACGTTATGGCCCTGGGCGCAATAAAAGCTCTGAATGAAAACAAAATAAGAGTTCCGGAAGACGTCTCGGTCATCGGCTACGATGACATTCCAAGTGCAGAATACTCCGGTCTCACGACTGTTCGACAGCCGTTCATGGAGATGGGAAGGAATGCCATGTATCAACTGACATCGATGATTAATGATTCAAGAACACCTGTCAAAAACACCTATCTCCCTACAAGTATCGTATTCAGATCCTCGTGCGCAATAAACGAGAAAAGAAGATAAATAGCTTTTGCAATCGGCATTGTTTATTTTAACAGCTTCGGCAGCGTCGTATAGTAACATATTACACAGAAATAAATTAATTACTGTAACAATTCGTTGAATTGTAAAATCGCAACAGGATTGCCATCTGATTTAACCATCAAGAAGTTTTTGTCCCTGTACCAATACGATGAGTTTTGCGTCCCCTCATTGCGGCACAAAGAGAGGGGCCGGAAGCATATTGCCTCCGGCCACCTCTCAGGACGGATAGGGATTGTTACCTGTACTCGAAGTATCCGAGGACGGTGTTGTCGTCTCTGATGACGGTTATCTTGTTCTCCTCGACCTTTATCTTAAGTGTCATGGAGAGAGATACGATATCCTTGGAGTCGTTCTTCGTCACGACATACTTCTTTCCGAGTGCCTCTGCCGTGACGCTCTCCTTGTCTTCGTTGAGTGTGAAGGAGAGATTATCCACCTTCTGCACTTCAGTGTAGACCCACTCCTTGTTGTCTACCTTCTCCGGTGTTGCTATCGTGCAGGATGCAACCACCAGGAGTGTCAGTGCGAGTATTGCTGCGAAGAGTATCACCTCCATGATGTAGTGTCTTCTGTCGCACTTCTCGAGTGCACGCGTTCTTTCTTCCAGTCTTGCGACTTCAATTCCTTTTTCTTCAATTTCCATTTCTTAGATCTCCCTGATCTCAATGGTAATGGCAGATAGATGAGGTCATAAGGTGTATGAAAAGCACTTTTTACGTATGTTATAAAATGACTTTGTTTTCTTTATGCTGGAAGAAAAAGCTGCACTTGATACCCTGGCGGAAAGGATGCCGTATGCGGAGTGTACTCCGATTCTCCGTTTCTGTCAGCTTTGAAAAGCACGGTTCTATGATATCAGGAGGAATCCCGTTAGAGTTTTACCGAAGAAAACTATCTGCACTTGCAGCCGTACTCTTCATATCATGGGTTATGGATTCCAGCTCACGCATCAAACTTCGGTATGTGTGTTGTCTCCTTACCCTCTGATGCTCTTTCACTGTAGTTGAGGTAGTACTTCGAAAGGAAAGAGTGGAGGAAGTCCCTCGGGAAGGGAGAGAATACCGGAGTCCAGTATTCCCTCTTCAGGTACACGAGGGTTCTCTCCCAGAACTTCTGGCTGTAGTAGAAATCCGGATCCCTCAGTGAATATGATGATATCAGGGAAAGTCTCGTGTTCTCCCTGCACGGAAGATACACATAACAGTCGTGGGCGAATCCGTTGAGGAGAAGAACGTTCCTGTCTGTAAGATATTCTATGTCGACAGAGAGGTCACCGTAGTAGCCGGAGTGAAAGATACCCTCAGTGAAGTCTATCTTCCAGAGTGCCCTCCTGACTTTCAATAGCTTTTCTTCCCGCCTCTCATCCGTCAATGTAGGCTGCAGCTTTCTGCAGAGCGGTACATACTCTTCATATATGAGCGCCCTGATTCTGTCATTCCCGATTGCGGCAAGCTCCGCCTTCCTCTTCTCCCTCTCTTCGGCCTTCAGTCTCTTCTGCTCTTTTTTCTCTGCACTTCTTTCCGCTCTCAGTGCCTTCTCTTTCTCAACGACTTCGGGAAGCCGGGATTCCGCATATTTCCTTTCTTCCTCGGTTACACTGCTGTCTTCTGTACTCTTTATCAGCCTTCTGAGAGCTATCGAGTTCATCCTGTCTATCTTCTCATGCCAGTTGTAGTCAGCAGTTTTCCTTTCTTCTGATACTTCCTTATCTGTCATTATGTATCTCCTCCGGAAGAACACGGCCTCTGTCCTGATTCTCCGTCCTGAGAGCGGGAATCGCCAGAGGGTTCTCTCCTGTACTGACAGGATTCTATCACAGGAGTACCCTCTCCTGTGAATTTCTGTACATATTGATATTGATGAAGATGACAGATTCGGGATTGCCGTCTCTCACACGGCATCTGTTCTGTCCGGGACAGAGGAAGAACTCCCGTTGTTCTTCTCCCTGCTCTCCGAAGATGTCATTACGGGTTTACAGCATATAGTTCGGTATGTTCGTTGTCTCCCTTCCTTCGGATGGTCTTTCCTCGTAGTTGAGGTAATACTCGGAGAGGAACGAGCGGAGGAAGGGTGCGGGAAAGTAACTGAGGGTCGGCGTCCAGTATTCGTGCTTTATCTCCGGAAGGACTGTACGTGAAGTTTTCTGAAGCACATCAAACCAGCTTGACCGCATGGACGCTGCAGATACAAGCTCGAGCTTCGCACCTTTGATGCACGGAAGATATATGTAGCAGTCGCTGTACTCAATACCTTCAAAGAGAAGTACGTTCCTGTCTGTCAGATAGACTATACTGATAACTGAACTTGCGGGGTAGTAGTCGGAGATGATACTGCTTCCGGTGAAGTCTATATTCCCCAGTGCCGTTCTCACTTTCCCGAGCTTGGTATCCCGGCTCTCGGGAGTGAGTCTCGGATGCCATGTCCTGTCAAGGACGGCATACTCGGCGAGGATGTTTTCCCTTATCCTCCCGTTCCCGATATTCAGAAGCTTTGCCTTCCTTTTCTCCCTCTCTTCGGCCTTCTTTCTCTCCTTCTCCTCCTTCCTCGCCCTTTCTTCTGCCCTTCTTTCTCTTCTTGCCTTCTTCTCCTCTTCCCTGCACATGCGCTCTCTTGCATAGAGGAGACACTCTTCACTGCGTTCATCATCTGCACTTCTCTCTTCAAGCAGACTTATGTAGCTTTCAAGTTTCTCAAGACTCAGAGTATCTATCTCTTTCAGATAATCCGGAACCTCACCCTTCTCTGATATGCCTCTCTTCTTCGACACTTTATCTCTCCTATGCCTCTTTCTGCTGAACACAGACTCTCTCTGAAATCATCAGTACTGTATTTCTCTCTCTGTCCGGATCTGATTCTATCACAGGAGTATGACGAAGAGGGAGAGACCGTGTTCATCTGTACAGTCTGGGGTATTACAGAAAACAGGCTGAGAGAAAGACGGCTCTCCGTGTCTCACGAGAACCACACCCTTCTCTGTCTGCCATGCAAAAATGTGAAAAATCAGGGCAAATAAGTGTTGCAAAAAAAACACCTTCCGTGTTATCGTGTTTGAAAAGAAACA
>CAZGNN010000115.1:0-5261 GCA_964527335.1 uncultured Spirochaetaceae bacterium
GGCATGTCAGCGTCATAGATGCGGTAGCATTCGACACCCTGTGCCTCCATGAGGGGCTTTATCTCCTTCATGTTCTTGATGAGGCGGTTGTAGACGAAGGTCGCACCTTCACTGAGCGGGGCCGAGAGTCTTGCCTTCTTCTTTTCGAGGGCCTTCTGCATCATCTGATCCCTCTCCTCGTCCGTAAAGACGGAGTAGTGGGCAGCCTGGCATTCGATGCCGCCGTTGAAGAGCTTGTTGGTTCTCTCGGGCTTCATGTCGATGTTGGAGAGAAGGTCGCTGTTACCTGTGAGGATAGTCGCCTTCCAGCCCTTGAACACGTTCTGGATGGTCTCGCCGAGTTTCCTGTAGAGGCCTTCGATGTCGTTGACTGTCATTCTCTCGCCGTAGGGCGGATCCGTTACTATACAGCCTCTCTCTGCGGGAGCAGATGTCATCTTCGTGAAGTCCTGGACGGAGAATGCGATGAAGTCATAGACTCCGGCCTTGAGTGCCGCCGCCTTGCTGATTTCGACGGCCGTGCGGGAGATGTCGCTGGCGTAGATCGAGATGTCTCTCTCGTCGATTGCCTTCTGTCTCTTCTCCTCGGCTTCTGCGACTATCTTATTGAAGAGTTCCTCATCGAAATTTGGAAGCTTCTCGAACTGGTACGGAGTCTTTCTTAGCAGTCCCGGAGCGGTCTCCGTTGCCATGAGTGCCGCTTCTATTGCGATTGTTCCAGAGCCGCAGAACGGGTCCATGAAGGGGAGCGGCTCATTGTTGTCGACGCTCTTCTTCCATTCGCTGCGTGATATGAGGGCGGATGCGAGGTGCTCCTTTAAAAGGGCTTCCGTCTGCTCGCCGCGGTAGCCGCGCATGGAGAGGTTCTCTCCAGAGAAGTCTATGTACCATTTGACTGTGTATCTGTCGATATGTACATGTACCGTAACATCGGGATTGAGTATTTCAATGTTAGGTCTTGCTCCGTCGAAGTGCTGTCTCATTCTCTCGACGATGCCGTCCTTGACCTTGAGAGCTGCATAGTGGCTGTTGTTTATATAAGGACAGTCCTGTGTCGTGCATGTGACCTTGAGTGTCTTCTCCGGATTGACATACTCCTCCCAGGGAAGTGAAAGCGTCGCTTCCTCGAGTTCCTTGTCGTCTCTCACGTCGTCGTCGACGTAGAGTCCCCAGAGTACACGTGATGCTATTCTCGTGTTGAAACAGAAACGGTAGCCGAACTCCAGGCTTCCCTCGATTTCGACGCCGCTGGGTGTCGTCTTGACCCTGTCACAGCCGCAGCGTCTCGCCTCTTCGGCTATCAGGTCACCCTGGTTGGCTGCACTCATTGCAAAATAAATCATCTAGTTCTCCTTCTGAAAGAGCTCTTCCAATTGCTCCTTCGAGAATTTATATTCAGTGCCGCAATTGAAGCACTGCAGTACAAGGGGGAATTCTCCCCCGAGTATTTCATCTTTTTCCTTTTGCGGAAGATTTACAAGATAGTTACGGAAGTTTTTCTCGCTGCAGGGGCAGGAGAAGCCGATTGGCGAGTGTCCGAGATAATCCAGCCCGTACTCGGAGAACTCTGATGTGATGTAGTCTCTCACCGACATTCCCTCTCCGATGCGTGCTCCCATCTTCGAGAATGAGACAGCCTTCGCCTGAAGGGCATCGAGAATCTTTCCGTCGCACTCCGGAAGGGCCTGCAGCATGATGCCGCCGGCACCCCAGACTCTGCCCGATCTATCGAATGAGAGCGAGAGGGAGAAGAGCGACGGAGTCTGCTCCGACTGCGTGTAGTAGAGTGCAAGGTCCTGGGCAAGGTGGCCGTACTCCATCATTATCTGGCCGGAGAATGGTGTCTTCGAGCCTTCGAGTATCTTCGTGACTGTCAGGAATCCCGGACCGAAGATGGGGGAGGTGTCGAGGCTCTCGAGCGGCTTCTCTAGAGGAATGGGGTTGTTCACGAGGTAGCCGCGGACGGCTCCGCATGCCCATGCCTCCACTGTCATGCCCTTGACGGGGCCGGAGCAGTCGATTGTCATCTGGATGCGGTCATTGCCCTTGACTTCGCTCGAGAGCAGGGCTCCCGCGATGTAGCCCTGACCGAGCATGTATGTTTCGACCAGCCCTGTCCTGTGGTTGGCCCTCATCTCGTTGACGAGTCTTGTCGCGCTTACCGCGCTCAGTCTTATATTTCCGTCTGCCGTGAGGAATATCTCCCTTCTGTCATCCTCGAGGGATGAAAGATGCTCGACGAGCTCACTGTCATCAATCTTTGTCTTTATCATGATGACAGTTTAATTTATGTGAAGATTAACGAGAAGAAGGAAGGACTGTATTTTTCAATCAATTTCTTGTCCGATTACAAAGCCCCGCATTCTGGAAAGCGGGGCTCTGTCATTACTTGTTCCTGAAACGCTTGAGGGCGTAGCCTGTGATGATGTTGGCTGCAGCCTCCTCGCCGATTGAAGAGTCGAGGAGAATGTCGTAGTTCTGCCTCTCTCCCCACTTTTTTCCCGAGATGCTGTGGTAGTAGGCGGCTCTTGCCTCGTCGGAGTGTCTGACGTTCTTCCTTGCCGCCTCTTCCGTGTCGCCGTAGACTTCCATGACCTTCTTCACTCTCCATTCTTCCGGAGCGTAGATGAATACCCTTATGATCTCGGGGTAGTCCTCGAGGACATAGTCCGCCGCACGGCCGACGATGACGCACCTGCCTTCGTCCGCTATCTTCCTGATTACCTTCTGCTGTGCCTTCACGGCGTCCTGTACGACATCAGTCGAAAGATAGAGTTCCTTGAACTTCTCCGGTGCATTCCTGTTCATGTCAGATATGAACTCCCTGCTGAGTCCGCTTTCCTCTGCAGCGAGTGCGGTTGTCTCCTTGTAATAGAAAGGTACCTTGAGTTTCTCTGCAACAAGTTTTCCAACCTGTTTCCCCATGGAGCCGTGCTCTCTTGCTATCGTGATGATTGCGCCCGGAGCGGACGGCTGAATTCCTGTCTTGGGCTGAGGTTCCTTTTCCTTCTTCCCGTTCTTTGCCATCTTCTTCATTTCGAGTGTGACGAATACGAGGGAGAAGATGAAACCGACGATATCTGCTGCGGGAGCTGCCCATAAAATTCCGTCAAGTCCCATCGATAGCGGGAGAAGCACCGTGAACGGCACGAATGCGATGACATCCCTTATGAGGGAGAGCAGTGTTGCTTTTACAGCACTTCCCGTTGCCTGCAGGAAGATTGCACTCGACTTCTGTAAAAGAGTGAGGATGATGAGAAGGAGGTAAACCCTCAGTGCCTTCTCGCCGAATTCAAGATAGAGAGCGGGATCCCTGGAGTTCGTTCCGAAGATGGAGACTATCTGAACAGGAATCGTCTGGAAGAGAAGTGTTGCCACAACTCCGATTACGAGTACGGATACGGCTATCATCTTCAGAAGCTTCCTGACTCTGTCATATCTTCCGGCTCCGTAGTTGAAGCCGACTATAGGCTGACAGCCTGCCGAGATTCCGACGGCAAGGTTGACTGCTATCGTGAAGACTTTCATGACGACGCCGATTATTGCCTGCGGGTCATCTGCTCCGTAAACGGAAAGTGCACCGTACTTTGCAAGCATGTTCATCGATACAATCGTGATGATGACAATGGAGAACTGCGTAAGGAATGACGAGAAGCCGAGTCTGTCAATCTTCCCTGTCTCCGCCTTTCCGGGAATGAGGTCGCTCTTCTTCAGTCTGAATGTCTTCGTGTGGAAGAGATAGACAAGAACGATGATGAACGACGCGACGTTTCCGATGGTCGTTGCTATTGCAGCTCCCGCAACTCCCATGCCGAGGGGATAGATGAAGACATAATCGAGGATAATGTTGAGCACGCATCCCGTGAGTCCCGATACCATTGCAATTCTCGGTGAACCGTCGGCTCTTACGATAGGTGTAAGTGCCGTACCGAGAATCGTGAAGGGTAGGCCGAGAAGAATCCAGAAGGCATACTCATGGGATGCCTCGAGAGAAGCTTCGGTTCTTGCCCCGAGGAAGAAGAGGATTGAATCGAGGCATGAGTAGCCGACAATCCAGAATATGATGCCGATGATGACGGAGAGCGTGATGGCGGTTCCGACTGCCTTTCCCGTCCTGTCTGTCTCCCTTTTTCCCATGCAGAGCGACATGTACGATGCCGTACCGTCCCCCAGCATGAGTCCGAAGGCCATTGCGATTGTGATTAGCGGGAATACGACGGACGTTGCCGTAATTCCGATTGTGCCGACACTGGAGTTTCCGATGAAGACCTGGTCGACGATGTTATAGAGTGCTCCTACAACCATGCTGAGTGTGCATGGAATGCTGAAGCGGAGCATGAGTGTGGAGAGCTTTTCCTCCTCCAGATAACGACTGTTCTTTTCCATATGACTGTTCCTTAAAGGCCGAAAAAAATGTCCCTTGCCGTCTTGGTGCGGCAGGGTGACATAGCTGTCGGCTCAAAAAATAAGCCCTGCAAGCATACGGCCTGCAGGGCATCAACAGAATCAATTATTCTGAAAAAATCAAAAATTTCAAGTAGCTATTTTTATGAAAAACATAAGGTTGCACGACAGATATTACAAAAAACGCAGTTTAGGACATTATGATGTTGTTGAAATTTTTCCTTTCCTTTTTCTGAAAATACCCGACCTGTCCCGAGATAATAACGGTCGGGAATTGAATCGGTTAGATCCTGATAGTAAAAAGCGCTGTTCAGTGTGAATACGGCATCACGGTTCTTGAACGCTACAAGTGCAAGTTCACTCCAGGAAGGAGTGTCTGAATATACTCCCTTTTCGACTTTACGGAGTTCCCCGTTTGCCACGGCTCTCTCCAGGAAATAGTCGTTATGATATCTTTCGATACACTGCCTGTAGTGAAAAACATCTATTTCTTCTCTTGTTGAAACATAACAGCCGGTTATTGTAGGCCAAGTAATAATCCGCAAAAAATACGTTATGTTGACAAATACATGACCTGATGGCCTGAGCTGCCGCTCTCTTAAATCCTGCATTTCAGATATCTCTTCCTTTTCCCTCCTTTGTGGGTGATAATAATTTCCGGAGACAATAATGAAGAAGATAACCGCATTGCTGATTTTGTGTATCTGTTCGCTTTCGCTGCTCGTTTCAGGGGGGGCAAATTACCAGAAGATCTATTCTGTAGATGACCCCATCTGGGATGATATCTCGTCACTGTATATTCTGACGGGACGTTCGCTTCCGTCGACGACTGGGCCGTACAGCGGGGAGGAGCTCCT
>CAZGNN010000116.1:0-5230 GCA_964527335.1 uncultured Spirochaetaceae bacterium
TCCTCCGATGACAGATGGTTCGGCATGACATACCCCGAGGACAAGCCTCAGGTCATGAAAGCCCTGAGAGAGAAGATAGAAAGCGGATATTACCCGGAGAAACTCTGGGAGAACTGAGCTTCATGAAGACGTCACTCACTGCTGGGTGACGTCTCTGTTTTCTGCCAGCACGTCAATCGGGGAGTAGCCTTCCCCGAGTACGTGATAGGTATCCTGTACGATGATGAAGGCGTTCGGGTCTGCGCTCTTTACAGAACGTGTTAGCTTCGTGAGGTCCTTCTTCGGAACGACCGTCATCAGCATGTCCTTGTCCTCTCTCGTGAAGAGACCCTTTGCACTGATTATCGTTCCGCTTCTGTTGAGGTCCTTGAGTATGAAGGAGCCGATTTCGTTGATCTTGGGTGATATTATGAAGACGCTCTTTGCGTAGTTCGTTCCGAGGGGAACGATAACCCTGTCGATTATGAGTGATATCATAAGAGATATGACATAGGAGTAGAGGGCGTTCTCTATACCGAATATGAACGCCGACACGAATATGATGATTCCGTCGACGATGAAGAGCGATGTCCCGAGTGCAACCGGGGTATATCTCGCGATTATCTGGGCGATTATGTCCGTTCCTCCCGTGTTGGAGCCGGCACGCATCACGAGTCCCATTCCGACTCCGTTCGTTATTCCCGTGAAGAGTGTGCAGAGCCAGAGCGAGGATTCCTTCGTATAGTCAATCAATCCGTTCGGAAGGAGAAAATCGAAGAGGCTGGTGAAGAGCGAGAGAAGCAGTGTTCCCATCAGCGTCTTGAGGCCGTATTCCTTTCCGAAGAGAAGAAGACCCACGAGGTAGATGGGAATCGAGAAGCAGAGCATTATGACACCCAGGTCCCATGCCTTTCCGGTGGAATCGAGCATTATGTGGTAGACAAGGGTCGCAAGCCCGCTCACTCCTCCCGGAGCAAGCCTTGCCGGATTCATGAATACCGAGATTCCCAGTGCCGTGAGAGCCGTTCCGATTACGATGTATGCATAGTCGCCGATTATTTCCTTCGTTCTGTACTTCATAATTTGCTCGGAAGCTCCTTTCTGTCGCTGAAGAGTCTTTCGAGAATCTCCGCCGGGTCGTCGCTGACAATCAGGGCTTCCCTTACTGCGGGGGCGAGGAAGCCTTCCTCCACAGCCCTGTCGAGCTGGGCGAGGAAGGAATCGTAGTAGCCGTCCGTGTTGTAGAGTGCGATGTTGGCTTCTGTATATCCCAGCTGTCTCCAGGTATATATCTCGCAGATTTCCTCAAGTGTCCCGATTCCGCCCGGCATGGCGATGAAGCCGTCGGAGAGGTCGTACATCTTCTTCTTTCTCTCGTGCATGTTCTCTACGATTATGGTCTCCGTAGAGGCTGTCCCGTCGGTGACCCGGTCGAAGTTCATGGCCCGGGGCAGTACTCCCGTGACGTGTCCGCCGTGCTCGAAAACGGCGTGGGCGAGGACGCCCATGAGGCCGCGGTTGCCGCCTCCGTATACTAGGGAGATGTTTCTCTTTGTCATCTCCGAGGCGAGAGCGAGTGTCTTCGTGCGGTATATTTCCTTCTTTCCCATCGTCGAGCCGCAGAATACGGCAACGGTTCTGTTATCTGTCATGGTCTAGTTATTACCATAAAGGGGAAAAATACTCAATGAAATGTTATTGCTGTAACACAAAAGCGATAAATATGGAGAAAAAGGAGGCTGTAACAATTGTCTGATTTTGTGATTTATATTATTGTACGATATTGAGTGCCCCGTGCATTTCGCCTTATCATGTAAAACAAGACAGGAGATATATTTTCTATGAGGAAACTTACCAGAGTTATCTTTATCGTTGCACTTCTCGCGGCGGTTGTCCTCCCGCTTTCGGCAAAGAAGGCAATGAATGTGAGCTGGGAATGGCTTTTGTCAGACCCTGAAGTCACGGCATACCGCTATCAGCTGAACGGAGAAGCTGAGGACGGATGGACTGTTGTCGACGGAAACACTTCCGTATATACCGCAACAGGCCTGGATCCCTATTCGGATTACACATTATATCTGCAGTGTTCATATGACGGCATCAACTGGTCGGCAAGTGCCTCCAGCACAGCCTATGCTCTCCTCAAGGAGGAGGCTCCGGTTGAAGAAGTAGTGGAAGTTGTCGAAGAACCTGCTGAAGAAGATACAGTCGAAGACACGGTATTCTATGTCTACGGCATCGGCATTGACAACGAGTGGACAAAGAGCTCATTCAAGTCCACGACACTCGAGAGCGGCATCCTCACTCCGGACGATATTCTCGGCTTCATCCAGTATGAGGCTGAAAAGTATCCTTCTCTCGCTTCATCTCTCTACTATTCAGTTGTTGATGACGGCTTTGTTCTCACATATGAAGAGGGTGCACTTGATGTTCCTGCATCACTTCCTCTTTACAGGGCAGACATCACAGAGTACATCGATTCGCTGGTCGTATCTGCAGCGGAGGCGGCAGAGGCAGCAGTTGAAGCCGTAATCGAGGAAGTGACTGAAGCACCTGTATTCGAAGAGACATTCAGCTACAGGGGAATCACATCAGACATCACGGTCTACGGCACACATGCTGTAGTCACACTTCCCGAGGGAACGGATGCATCCGTCATCGAGAATGCGGCTGCACTTCTCGTCATGAAGTATCCTGAAGCTAAGTACGTGACATACGATCTTGACGGTGACACGGTTCTTCTTTTCTACCCCGAGATCACAGGCGAATATGCTTCCTCTCTCTATCCTGTCGTAAAGGATGAGGCTGAGTGGTATATCGACCAGCTCCTGGGAGAGGTTGAAGAGACAGTGGAGGAAGCTGTCGCAGCGGAAACTGAAGCTGAAGAGGGCCCTGTCTATGAAGCTACTCTCTCCTATAAGGGGGTCACATCGACAATCATCGTCGACAACACATGGGCAACTCTCACAATCCCCGAAGGCATGAGCGGAGATGACATCACTGCAGTTGCAGCTGTCTTCTCCTCCTATCACCCGGCAGAAGCTTCCATCATCACATATTCCGTCAGCGGTGACACTGTCACGCTCACATATCCTGAGCAGACGGATGAGTATCTCCTTTCCGCTCTCGAAGTTCTCAGGGCAGAGGCCGTCGAGCTCATCGACATGATAGAGGCATCCCAGGTTGCACCTGCAGCTGAAGAGCCTGTCGCACCGGCAGCAGAGGCTGCAGCCGAGACTGCTGTGGAAGAGAAGAAGGAAGAGCCGGCTCAGGCTGAAGTTCCTGCTCCTGTCGCAGTTGAGGCAGTTCCTGTCGAGGAAGAGAAGAAGGATTCCCCGAAGGCAAAGGCTGTCAAGGCTTCCTTCAACATGAGCCTCAACGGAGGTCTCGAATGGGGCTTCGGCAAGGTCGTATCACAGGGTGCATCCAAGACTCCGACAATCTATCCGTTCGTATCATTCACGCTTGAAGGACAGAACCTTATCCACTTCGGCGCATTCGGACTCGGTCTCAGAAGCGATGTCTCTGCTGTCTTCATTCCGGCAAGCAGGAATCTCTCCTCCAACCCGTCCAATATCTGGGGCTTCGATGCAACAGTTGACCTCAAGCTCATGACTTACATCAACGCAAACATCTGCAGCTTCTACGTAGGTGCAGGTCTCGGATACTCGGCTGCATCACATACATTCACAGATGTTCATTCGGATTATGCTCCGATTCTCAAGAGTCTCGGCGGCGACGGTTTCGATACCGCTTTCGCTCTCACGGGAGTTGCAGGAGTCCGCTTCAACCTCGGCTCCGTCGTAACACTCTCTGCTGAAGGCTACGCAAGACTCTTCTTCGACGAACCCGGCAAGCTCGACACACTCAATGTCGCTGCAACACTCGGTTTCGGCGTGAAGTTCTGAGATTGACAGAAAAAGAATGAAGGCCTCGGGTTTCCGGGGCCTTTTTCGATAGGAGGTAGAAAGTGGACATCAGAAAGGAAACCATAGACGACTGCATGGCATTCGTGGACGAACGCAACTGGAGGCAGTTCCATAACCCGAAGGATCTTGCCATCTCACTCTCGCTCGAGTCAGCTGAGCTTCTCGAGCTCTTCCAGTGGAACACCAGCGAGGAGGCTGTGGAAAAGAACAGGGAGAAGATGAAGGAGGAACTTGCCGACGTCATCGTCTACGCAATCGACTTCGCGTCCGTTCTCGGCTTTGATCTCAACGAAATCATCACGGACAAGATGAAGAAGAACAGGGCGAAGTACCCCGTCGAGAAGGCGAGGGGCTCGAAGAAGAAATATACGGAACTGTAAAGAAGAGGCCTCGCGAGGCCTCTTCTCTGTCTTATTTTCTCTTTATCTTGATCTTCACCTTGTTCTTTATGAGGAAGCAGTGGTGGACGTTCATATCGCGTCTGAAGTCATCTCCGATTGTCTTTTCGGTGATGTCCTGAACGATGTAGTTCTCCCTGACTTCGTCGTCAAGCCTGAATTTTCTGAGGTTGTTCGAGAAGATGAGTGTTCCTCCGGGAGAGAGATGCATTGCCGCAGCCTTTATGAGAGCGGCATGGTCTCTCTGTACGTCGAAGCTGTTTCTCCTGCTCTTGCTGTTCGAGAATGTCGGAGGATCGCAGAATATGAGATCGAATCTGTCGTATGTGTCCCAGAGCCAGTCCATGACGTCAGCCTGGTAGAGATAGTTTCCCATCGTCGACGAGTAGCCGTTTATCTGGAGGTTCTGCTCGAGCCAGGAGAGGTATGTTGCGGAAGTGTCGACGCTGACCGTGCTGAGCGCACCGCCCTTTATCGCATTGAGCGTTGCCGTTCCCGTGTAGCAGAAGAGGTTGAGGAACCTCTTATCTTTTGCCATTTCCTGGATGAGGGCTCTTACCGGTCTGTGGTCGAGGAAGATACCTGTGTCGAGGTAGTCAGTGAAGTTCACGAGAAGGTTGAGACCGTTCTCGCGTGCGACGAACATGCGGTTGTTGTTCGCAAGCTTCCTGTACTGGTCGTTGCCTTTCATTTTCGAGCGCTGCTTGACGTAGATGTTCTCCACATCTATTCCCGTAGCCCTCTCGGTTGCAAGGATGAGTTCGTCGAGTCTCCTCATCGTATCTTCAACGGGGATTTCCTTCGGTGCCCTGTATTCGTTGACGACAACCCACTTTCCCATGTAGATGTCTATCGATGCCGCGTACTCCGGCATGTCAGCGTCATAGATGCGGTAGCATTCGACACCCTGTGCCTCCATGAGGG
>CAZGNN010000117.1:0-5164 GCA_964527335.1 uncultured Spirochaetaceae bacterium
CTCATGATGAGGGAGATGTCGAGTATCGCATTCGTATACGGCTTCGACCTCAGTGCGGCCGTTCTTGAGGCTCCGGAGGATATCGACTTCGCGCTGGGCATGAATCCTGCATTCATCTTCAACCCTTCCGATAATTCTCTCTTCGAGGGTGCCACGATGCCTCTTTCCGGTAACGGCACAGCCGTAATCCTTCCTCTCTCTCCGAGGTATGCCGTCTGTCTCTACGACGGCAGCTGCTACAAAGTCAGGAAGACTGACGGCAGGGTGCTTCTCTCTGAAGATGATGTCGTTCTCTTCAATACGATAATGGCCAGAAGCGGAATATCTCTCGTGTTCTCACCGACCGAGAAGTACGGTGACGAGTATTACTCACATCTTTACGAGTGTATCGGAACGGATATCATGGAGACGAAGAATCCATCCTTTTCGTTCATACGTGTCCTGGCTCGGGCATTCTCACTCGATTACCCGGAAAGGGAGTATTCCCAGGCTCTCCTCAGGTATGACTCTAAATACATCGCCGGAAAAAGCGATGATATTACACAGGATGAATTCCAGAACCGCATAAGGTATGCGCTGTCCCTTTCCGCTTCCGTATGACATTAAACTTCAACTCCAGAAAATCCCTCTTCCATTATGTCCCGTCTTCACTTGTCTCGGCATGGTCAGATAACGGTGTTACCGTATCGTGGAGCAATCCTTTCGAAGAAAGATATACCGGCGCTGCTGAAACAGATCAGCTGTACCGGGCAAAGGTAAGTATCCTTGAAGAGAACTTCATCAGTAATGTTGAAGAAGCGGACATCAGCTTCGCGCAACAGCTTGACAGATTCCGAAACGGAGATTTCGACTTCCTGTATGACGAAGACAACAGTGTCAGGGTAAATCTCCTTTTCCTTATGAAACGCAGTGACCGCTATATCTTCGGCAATATGTCTGAGACAGATGCTTTCCATCTTGTTGACCTTACTGATAAGTGTAAGGGCAGCAGTTTTCAGACAAGACTCAAAAATGCATACAGCATCATGAGATTTGTGCTTCTCATGAAGGAGTTCGCTTCCTCTGTTGCAGATGAAATACTCATGCTCCGTTTCGATTCTGTCCTTCTTCCCGTTCCTGAAGGCTCTTCGTTCATTCTCGGCGCATCTCCCATGAATATGATCAATCCTTTCTTCAGCCACAGGCATCCCCAATATGAAGAGGGTGAGGAATACGACCTTTCGGGAGCATGTTTCATCCTGCCTCTTTCTCCTTCTCTTTCCCTCTGTCTATATGACAGTGATATTTACAGATTGAAAAGGAAAAACGGGGAAGCCGTTCTTTCTCCACATGATGTTGAAATTCTGAACATGATTCAGATATATAACGGAGGAAAGGACGACGGATTCGTTTATAAGGGAGACAGGGGAAGCATTGTCGATACGATTCTCCGTTTCGGAGGTATCGGAGTGAGAGATATAAGAGAGAAAAGAGGGGAGAAAGACTCTTATCCTTTCGACACCGATCTGTCCTTCCTGCAGGTCAAAGCTGAAGCGGAAGAGAAATTTTCTTCATTCAGATCGAATCCCGTCGACAGGTTTGTTTCTGATTCCGAAAAGTACAGGAAAGAAATTATCGAGCGTATCTCAGATGATCCCGCAGCTTACAAAGAGGAGATGCATAAGCGTTATGTCTATGCGTGCGACTATCTTTTCGAGTCCCCGGACTCGGAATCATGACCACAGATAAGGCATACCGGGATATGGCGAAGGAACAATTCCGGAATCGTCAGGAATATGCCATGTCCCTGGCAGAAATGAACTGAAAGGAGCTCACTGAAATCACCCCCGGAGACGGGGGTGACTTTGAAAGTGCTGATTCGGAAGAATCATTTCTCCCTGTAGTGCATTGCTCTCATTGCATTGGCAACAGCCACAAGACATACACCTGTATCTGCAATGACTGCAAGCCACATGTTCGCGTAGCCGAATACAGCGAGGATGAAGACGACTGCCTTGACAATGAGGCTCACCCAGATGTTCTCCTTTCCGATCTTCTCCGTCTTCTTCGCGATGCTGATAGCAACGGGGAGGCGTGAAAGGTCATCATTCATTATGACACAGTCTGCAGCTTCGATTGCCGTGTCAGATCCGACACCGCCCATTGCGACGCCCGTGTCGGCGCTCTTGAGTGCCGGTGCGTCGTTGATTCCGTCTCCGACATAGAGTAGTTTTCCCTCCGCTGACTTGAGACTCTCGAGCTTCTCGAGTTTCTGATTCGGAAGAAGTTCGCCGTATGAGAAGTCGAGTCCGAGCTTTGCTGCCGTCTTCTCGGCTCTTTCCTTTCTGTCTCCGCTGAGCATGCATATTGTCTTCACACCGCAGTTTCTCAGTTTCGATACAGTCGAGTAACTCGTTTCCCTTATTCTGTCGCTGATTACAAGGACTCCCAGGAGCTTATCGTCCTCGAGAACATAGACGAGTGTACCGTCTTCCTTCACCTCGGGTGCATTCTCCATGATGCGGGCGGAACCTGCCTTTATGTGTTTTCCCTTGTAGTCTCCCTCGATGCCGACACCTGTAATCGTATGTACATTTTCGGCTTCGGCATTTCTCTCTCCTGCATACTCCATGATTGCGGTTGCAATCGGGTGTGTTGATTCCTTTTCGAGAGCATATACACAGTCCAGCAGGTGTTCCTTATCTGTATTGAGGTACTCTATACACTGGACGGAGAAGACACCTTCCGTAAGTGTTCCGGTCTTGTCGAGACAGACTGTCGTGGTAGATGCCAGGTTCTGGATTGCATCGTCCCCCTTCACGAGAATGCCGTGTCTGGCAAAGCTTCCCATCGAAGCGAAATAGGTGAGTGGAACCGAGAGTACGAGTGCACACGGGCACGATATGACAAGGAGCATTGCCGCACGGTAGATGCTGTCCTTCCATTCGGTGAAGCCGAAGAGCGACGGAATGACTGCAACTAGGAGTGCTGCGGCACATACGGAAGGGGTGTAATAGCGTGAGAACTTCGTGATGAACTTCTCGCTCTCTGCCTTCTTTCCCTCGCTGTCCTCGACAAGCTTCATTATCTTGCTTGCAGTAGACTGTGAGTATTCCTTCTCGGCTCTGACCGTGAGTGTGCTGTCTCCGTTGACTGAGCCCGAGAGCACGGATGAACCCGGTTCCACTTTCACGGGAACGCTTTCACCTGTGAGTGCCCTTGTGTCGAGATAAGACGAGCCTTCGACTACAGTGCCGTCGACGGCAAGCTTCTCGCCGCTCTTGAGGAGTATGATGTCACCGACGGAGACTTCTTCAGGTTTGACGGAGACCCATTCCTCATCCTTTTTTACTGTAACGGAGTCTGATGAGAGATCCATAAGTTTACCGATGCTGTCGCGTGATGAGCCGACGGCAAGACGCTGGAAGTATTCGCCGATCTGGTAGAAGATCATGACGGCAGCTGCCTCGTCGTATGATGCTATGCAAAGGGCAGCAACCGTTGCGATGCTCATGAGAAAGTTCTCGTCGAAGACCTTTCCCTTTGTTATGTTCTTCACGGCTCTCCACAGTACGTCATAACCTGCAACGAGGTATGATACAACCGCGATGATTTCAATGCCGCTTATCTTGGCTGCAAGGAAGAACACTATGGCCGCGATTATTCTGTAGAGAGAGTAGTCCTTCTTCTCCTCGAGCGAAGCTGTATGGAAGACCATCTCGTCCTCGACGGAAAGACAGATCTGTCTGATTTCCTCTTCGGAAAGGGATGATGTGACGTAGAGTTTTCCCTTCGGATAATCGAAGGATGCCTTCTTGACGTTTTCGTTCTTCCCGAGTTCCTCCTCGACCTTTCTTGCACACTCTGCGCAGTCGATGGTGACGGAGAAAACGTAGTCCTTCATTTCGCTGATGAATTCGATTTCGTCCTCAACTTCTGTACACATCTTTCTGATATCGGATTCGGAGAGGGTAGAGACAACAGTGAGCTTTCCCTTGGGGAAGTTGAAGACTGCACTCTCGACAGAAGCGTTCGCGTTCAGTGCGTTCTCGACCTTCTTCGCGCATTCTGCACAGTCAATCCTGACGGAGAAGACGTATTTCTTCGCTTTTCTTTCGTCGAGGAATTCCATGTCATCCTCGACTGAGCGGCAGATATCCTTAATCTCGGCTTCGCCAAGCGTTGTCGTCACCGTAAGCTTTCCCTTCGGGTAGTTGAAGACTGCGCTCTCGACAGAAGCGTTGTCATTGAGTGCATTCTCGACTTTCTTTGCGCATTCAGGGCAGTCAATAGAGACGGCGAACGAATATTTCTTCTTTTCGCCCTCGTCCAGGAAGACGATTTCATCTTCGACTTCCCTGCATTTTTCCTTTATGTCCCTGAGGGAGTTTTTCGTGACCAGTGTCAGCGTTCCCTTTGTGAAGGAGAAGGAGACGTATGCGTTGCCGTCGTCCTTCTTCAGTTCCTCCTCGACTTCACGTGCGCACTCGGCGCAGTCAATCGAGACGGGGAGAACATAGCGTGAGTAGCTTTCGTCTGTATCTATTTGTGATTCGATATCTTCACTCTTGCAGTCCCCGCTGACAGTGAGTATGCCGCTCTTGAGAGTTACGGACTCTGCGCCCTTTACCTTTCTTACATTTTCAACGACCTCATCAGAGGTGTTTCTGAGGGAATATCTGAAAATCATGGCTACCTCCATATATGAATATATGAATAACTGCTCATATATTCATACAATCATAATGAGTAGTCAATAGCCCTAACAGTATTTCTGTCATTATTTCTGAAGATATGTATGAATCGGATGCTCCCTGGCGATACAGAAAGCAGGAAGGAGAGATGAAAAACGTGAAAATAGGTCAAAAAAAATAGAGACCGTTTTCCGATCTCTACATCTCCTGCGGGAGTCGAACCCACATTGACGGGATGAAAACCCGTTGTCCTAACCATTAGACGAAGGAGACAAGCCTTCACATCTCCTGCGGGAGTCGAACCCACATTGACGGGATGAAAACCCGTTGTCCTAACCATTAGACGAAGGAGACAAGAGAGTGAGCCGCATTGGATTTGAACCAATGACCCACGCCTTAAAAGGGCGTTGCTCTACCTGCTGAGCTAGCGGCCCTCTTTCGCAACAAATGAAAGGTAGCAGAAATCAATGTTTTCTGTCAACATTCATTTG
>CAZGNN010000118.1:0-5147 GCA_964527335.1 uncultured Spirochaetaceae bacterium
ATTCTCAGCGAAAACACAGCCTCAGAAGGTACTTTTCGCTGTTTATCCCTCATTTTCAGCGAAAACTTGGTTTCTGAAGGTGCTTTTCGCTGTTTATCCTTCATTTTCAGCGAAAAGATACTTTCCAAATGTATTCGTTGTACTTTGTTGCAAAAACACCTTTTTCTCCCCTCGGAGAATCTTTTTTGTTGACAACCTGATTTTTCGGTGTGTCTACTGAATGAAGAAATCAAGTAGAAAAGATTGCATGCAGAAGAAAGATTGTATCAGTAAGTTTTCCCATTATTCACACATATCACTAAAGAGGCTATCGGACGGAATTACCGTCAGAAAATAAAAAAGAGGAGAGTTTAGAATGAACGAAAGAGACGAAGCTTTGATTGAATTCTGTAAGGAGGCTATCAGGATTCCGAGCCCCTCGGGACAGGAGAAAGAGGTAGCTCACCTTATGAAGAGGAAGATGGAGGAACTGGGATTCGACAGTGTGAAAATCGATGATTACGGCTCAGTCATCGGCATCATCAACGGTGATGAAAAAGGAAAGACCGTTCTCATTGACGGACATATCGACAACGTCGACGTAATCGACGAAAAGGAATGGAAGCACAGGCCGTGGGGCGCAGAAGTGGATGACGGAAAGATCTACGGACGCGGAACCTCCGACATGAAGGGAAGCGTGTGCGCGGCAATCATGGCAGCGGCGAATTTCAAGAAGGACACGGGCGGACACTTCAAGGGACGCGTTGCGGTTTCATGTACCGTACACGAGGAATGCTTCGAGGGTATCTCGTCACGTCTCGTTTCCGACTACGTCAAACCGGACTATGTAATAATCGGAGAGGCAACCACATCCACAATCAAAATCGGACAGAGAGGAAGAGCCGAAGTTGTCGTGGAGACGGAAGGTGTATCGTGTCACTCTTCAAATCCTGAAAAGGGCCAGAACGCAGTCTACGAGATGATGGAAGTCATCGCCGAGATAAGAAAGATTGTCCCGAACGAGCATCCGATTCTCGGTAAGGGAATACTCGAGCTTACAGATATCATGTCATATCCCTACCCCGGCGCCTCTGTCGTACCGTCAAAATGTGTGGCAACATTCGACAGAAGAACGCTCGTAGGTGAAACAATCGAGACAATCCTCAAGCAGGTCGATGATGCAATCTGCAAGGCGAAGGAGAAAGATCCTTCTCTCAAGGCAAAATGCTACATCAGGGATGGTGAGGGAGTATGCTGGACAGGAGCCTCCATCAAGGCAAAGAGATACTACCCTGCCTGGGTTGTCGACGAGAAGAGCGACTTCGTCCAGAAGGCGCTGGGTGCTCTGAAGAAAGCCGGAATCGACACGAAGATCTCACACTTCGCGTTCTGCACGAACGGAAGCCACTTCTGCGGAGAGAAGGGAATCCCGACAATCGGCTACGGCCCGTCACTCGAAAGTCTGGCACACGTCAGGGACGAATACATTGCAATCGACGAACTCACAAAGGCCTCGAGAGGCTTTGAAGAGATTCTCAAGGCTCTGACTGAATAGGAGGAACTTTATGACATTTTCAGAATTTCTGGTCAAATTCGATTCGGCTCTCTGGGGAGCTCCGGTTCTCGTTCTCTTAGGAGCAGTAGGCCTCATCTATGCTTTCAAGACAAAATTCTTCCAGTTCAGGAAGTTCGGCTATATTCTCAAGAACACCGGCGGTGAAATGTTCAAGAAAGGCGGCGGTGCAACGGGTGACAGGGGAACCCTCACTCCGCTCCAGGCAGTATCATCAGCACTTGCGGGATGTGTCGGAACGGGTAACATCGCAGGTGTCGCCACTGCAATCTTCGTAGGCGGCCCCGGCGCCATCTTCTGGATGTGGGTCATCGCACTCCTGGGAATGCTCACGAAGTGTGTCGAGGTAACACTCGGCCAGTACTACCGCCAGGTCGGAAGCGACGGCATCTACTACGGCGGACCGATGTACTATATCGAAAAAGGTATGGGAAAGAAGTGGAAACCGCTGGCAGTCTTCTTCGCTGCGACAATCATCATCGGCGGACTCGGAACAGCTGCATTCACACAGCCCTATACAATGAGCGGTGCCATCGAGACGACATTCGGAGTTCCTTCAGTCGTCACGACAATCGTTGCCGCTGTTATCTGCGGAGCCGTTCTTGTCGGCGGTATCAAGGGAGTCGGAAAGTTCTGTGAGAAGATCACTCCTTTAATGTGCACCATCTACATCATCGCTTCCCTTATTGTCTTCTTCGGCAATATTGCAAATATCCCGAAGGCATTCGGTCTCATCTTCAAGTATGCTTTCGCTCCGCTTCCGGCTGTCGGCGGCATTGCAGGTTCGACACTTGCAACGGCACTCAGACAGGGAGCTGCAAGAGGAACATTCTCGAACGAGGCAGGATGCGGTTCATCCCCCATCACGCACGCAACTGCCATCACGGACCATCCGTTCAAGGAAGGTATGTACGGAGCATTCGAAGTATTCGTCGATACAATCGTCGTCTGCTCGCTCACAGGTCTTACAATCGTGGCATCCGGCGTCTGGAGTTCGGGACTCAAGTCAACTGAACTCACGATGGCGGCATTCGACTCCGTATTCAGCACGAAGCTCTCGCAGATTCTCGTCACCATCCCTCTCATTCTCTTCGCATTCTCGACAATGGTCGGATGGGAAATCAACTACGAATCGGCATTCTTCTACATATTCCCGAAGATGGAGAATTCGAAGATCTTCAAGTTCTTCATCAGACTTCTCTGGATTACACCGGGATTCATCGCTCTCGGAAAGACACCTGAAATCGTATGGACAGTCGTCGACATCTCGTCGGGACTCTGGTGCATACCGAATGCCATCGCACTCTTATCTCTCATTCCTGTCTTCATGAAGATATACAATGACTACAATGACAAATATATCCTCAAGACGAAGCCGGTTGAAGAGAAGCTGGAAGTCATCACGAAGGACTGACAGCAGCAGAGACAGTAAGGGCTCCCGACCGGGAGCCCTCTTCGTTTACCTTTTCAAAAATACGTCAGTTCAGTTCGAATACCGCAGTAACCGTTGCAGACACGCTCAGGTCTCCAGCGTAGTATGTCGTTGCCGTATAGCTGTCCTCAGCCGCCGCGGCTGTCTCCATCATCATCACCTTGCTGTTCGAATAGGAATATGAATAGCCGTCTGAACCTTCAGCTATCGAGAGAACCTTACCCACTGTAAGGGAAGCTCCCTTTGCGTAGTCCCCGGCTTTCTGGAGTGCGTTCTTCATGGCACATTCCCTCGCATAAGCTTCCTCAGCGGACGTGTCACTCTTCGAATACGATATTGATGATATCGAGATACCGTCGAGAACGCTGAGCCTGTCGTAGACCTTTCCGGCCTTGTCGATGCCGTTCCTGAGTTTTATCGTCAGCGTCTGCGTAGCCTTCTGTCCCATGAGGGTGCGTCCCGAATCGAGCCACTGGTAGTACGGGCTTATGTTCATGTAGTCGGTCGTTATCTCGTCATCGGTGATGCCGAATTCATCCTTTATGATCTTCACGGCCTCGTCAATCATCCTGCTCGATTCTCCTCTCGCTTCCTCCGTCGTGCTCTCAACGGCTTCGGATGTTATCGTGAAGGATGCGGTATCGGCCTTTACGGCGACAGTGCTTGTCGCAGTTACTGTGATGGTGGTCTTCTCGCTCTTCTGTGTGGTTGCACAGCCTGCAAGGAGAAGAAGTGCAATAAGCACCGATGCGACGACGGTAATCTTTCTACTCATGGATTGTCCTCCTCAAATCGGGGTTTTTCTCGGCTTCTCTCATGAAGGCGAACATGGCCGCAAGCATTATTCCGTTCGAATACTCGCCCTTCCCCATGTCACGGATGACATCCTCGACAGGAACGAAGAGAAGTTCTATCTCCTCGTTCTCGTCAAGTTCCTGTCCTCCGACCTTTCTGAGATCAGTTGCCAGGAAGAAAGTCTGTCTGTTCGTCATGAATGCGGGATTGGGATTGAAGGACGCAAGCTCCACGATTTCCGCTTCCATCCCCGTCTCTTCCCTGAGTTCACGCTTCGCAGCCTCTATCTGACTTTCCCCCTCTTCTGTTAAACCCGCGGGGAACTCCACGGTTACACTTTCGCTTCCGTGCCTGTACTGTCTCTCCATCAGAAAGACGGGAACACCGTCACTGTTTCTTGTCCATGGAATGACGGAAACCCAGTCGGGAAGAGCGAGAGTCACGAACTCCCCCTTTCTTTCGCCGTGCGTCCGCTCCGAAAGATCCACACTGAGAATGGGAGAAGTGAAAACTCTTCTCTTCTCCCCGCATTTCCACAATAAGTCTTCGTTGCTCTTCATCAGCTCTTCTTGCTTGAACAGTTGGATGTGCAGTGTGCACATGCCTCGGGAGAGCATGAGGAGGTTCCGAGATAGTTCATCTCGCGTCCCGTCGTGCATGCATTGCCGTTTTCAAGCTTTTCGGCAATTGCCACAAGAGCCTCTGCTGACGGATGAGTGGTATCCTTGATCCACTCCTCCCCGCTGTCCTCGCTCTTCATGAGATCGAGTTCCATCGGAATTGCACCTAAAAACGGTGTATTCATCTCGAGAGCCATGTTCCTTCCGCCGTTCTTTCCGAAAACAGGAATCTCTGTTCCGCAGCTCGGACACTTGAGTCCTGACATGTTCTCGATGACGCCGATGATCGGAAGGCCGCACTTTCTGGCAAACGTGACGCTTCTCCTCGAATCGAGGATTGCGACTTCCTGCGGAGTCGTCACGATGATTGCGCCTGTTATGTCCTTGATGGACTGTACGACAGTGAGCTGCTCATCGCCCGTTCCGGGAGGAGTATCTATGATGAGGTAGTCCAGCGTTCCCCACTCCGTATCACCCAGGAACTGTCTGATGACACCCATCTTCATTGCGCCGCGCCAGATGATGGCATCGTCAGGGTCGGGAAGCGCAAAGGCAAGGCTCATCACTTTTATTCCGTTCTTCGCTTCGACGGGAATCATGGTCTTTCCGTCGGGGGAATAGAGCTCGGCATCCCTGACGCCCAGCATCTTCGCGACGTTCGGGCCGTGGATATCGCAGTCGAGGATTCCCACTTTCTTTCCCATTTCGCTGAGGGCGAATGCAAGGTTCACCGCAACGGTTGTCTTGC
>CAZGNN010000119.1:0-5130 GCA_964527335.1 uncultured Spirochaetaceae bacterium
TCACGAACACGAAGGACAGGGCCGTGGAGGTTTCGAAGAGACTCAATCTCAACGGCTACAGGACAGAGTATCTCATGGGGGATATGGCACAGAGCAAGAGACTCGAGACGATAGAGAAGATGAAGGAAGGAAAACTGAGCTATCTCGTTGCAACCGATGTCGCTGCACGCGGCCTTCAGATTGACGACCTCGAACTCGTCGTCAATTACGATATTCCCGAAGACTACGAGAACTACGTTCACCGTATCGGACGAACGGCAAGAGCCGGCAAGTCCGGAAAGGCAGTGACTCTCGCATGCGAGGAGTACATCTACGGTCTCGAGGCCATCGAGGATTTCATCGGAATGAAGATTCCCGTAAAGTGGGCTGACGAGGAGGGCCTCGAGGAAGTCGAGGACAAGAGTGCTGGCTACAGGGCACCGAGAAGCACGAAGAAGAGATCTTCTTCCTCATCCCGCAGACCTTCTGGCGGCAAGCGTGATGTCAGGACGAAGAAGCCGACATTCCGTGACAGGGAAATCAACGCCGAAAGGGATGATACGATTTCCTATAAGTCAAAGACCGACTTCGACAAGCTCAAGTCCATGAGCCTCGAGGAGAGGATGAAGTACTACCAGAACGCCTTCGCAGGTGACGGCGGAAAGAGCGACGAGAATACCGTGAGAAAGTCCCAGCCGAAGAAAAACCAGCCCAAGAAGAAAGAGGACAGGAGCAGAAGTGATGTGAAACCGAAGACGGAAAAGCCCCAGGTTTCAGCTGTAGAAGAAAAGAAGACTGTCGAGACGCCGGCACCTCAGGTGAAAGAAGAAGAGAAGAAGGGATTCTGGAAGAGGGTAGTCTCGTTCTTCAAGAGAGAAAAGTAATGAAGAAAGGACTCCTCGGCCGTTTCACGGCATACTACAAACCATACAAGGGATGGTTCTTCCTCGATATGACAGTGGCGGCACTGGCGTCCCTCCTTTCAATATTTGCGCCTTACTTCGTGAGAAAGGTGCTTGCCGTCATACAGGGACCGCAGGAAGGAATCGTGATGAGCACGATAGTCTTCTATCTTGCACTCATTCTCTCGATTTACGTGCTTGATGCAGTCTGCATCCACATCAGGATTAAGTGGGGACACTATCTCGGAGTCTGGATCGAGAACGATATGAGAGTGGATCTCTTCCATCATCTTCAGAAACTCTCGTTCTCATATTTCGACCGCAACAAGACCGGCGACATAATGAGCCGCATCTCCAACGACCTCTTCAACATAGCGGAGGTCGCCCATCACTGCCCCGAGGATTTCGTGATTTCCATCCTGACGATTGTCGGAGCTTATATCCTGATGTTCCTCATGTGTCCATCGCTTGCCCTAGTCTCGATAATCCCTCTCCCGATAATGGCTGTCTACGGAATTGTCTTCAACGGCAGGCTCAAGAGAAGCAACAGGGTGATCAGGAAGCGCATCGCCCAGATCAACGTCACTGCAGAGAACTCCATCCAGGGAATAAGGGAAGTCAAGTCCTACTCCAGGGAAGAGCTGCAGGAGGAGAAGTTCAAGGAGAGTAACAGCGACCTCAGAAAGAGCAGGGAGAACATGTACAGCGAGATGGCTGCATACCAGACAGGCATACAGTTCATGAGGCAGCTTTACTACTTCATCACCGTTGCGGGAGGAATCATCCTCATCGTGAAGGGAAAGGTGACGGTTGCGGACCTTACCGCATTCATTCTCTATGTCTCCGTAGTTCTTCCTCCGATTGACAGGCTCATCAACTTCACCGAGCAGTTCACGCAGGGAGTCTCCTCGTTCGAACGCTTCACGGAAATAATGGACGTGATGCCGGCAATCAACGACGCCCCTGACGCAAAGCCTCTTGTCGTGACGAAGGGGGACGTCGAATTCAGGGATGTCTCGTTCTCGTATGAAGGGGAGGACGAAATCGTTCTCGACCATTTCTCGATGAAGGTCGACGGCGGAAAGAGAGTCGCACTTGTCGGAGAGAGCGGGGCCGGAAAGAGCACGGCCGTCTCCCTCCTTGCACGCTTCTATGAGCGTACCGGCGGCTCGATCACAATCGACGGTCAGGATGTTGACAGTGTGACGCAGCGTTCCCTCAGGGCGAACATCGGCTTCGTGCAGCAGGATGTTTTTTTGTTCGATGCATCAATCAGGGACAACATAACGTACGGTAAGCCCGATGCCACCGATGATGAGATTTGGCTTGCCCTCGAGAAGGCAAATCTTTCCGCTTTCGTCTCGTCCCTTCCCGACGCTCTCGATACCCCTGTCGGAGAGAGAGGCACCCGTCTCAGCGGAGGACAGAAGCAGAGACTGAGCATCGCGCGTGTCTTTCTGAAGAATCCTCCGATTCTCATCTTCGACGAGGCGACATCTTCACTCGACACGGAGAGCGAGAGGGAGATTTCCGACGCCTTCAACAAGCTTGCCGAAGGAAGAACAAGCATCGTCATAGCACACAGACTCTCGACTATCATCGACAGCGATGAAATCTTCGTAATCAATAAGGGAAAGATAGAGGAGAAGGGCACGCATGAGGAACTTCTAGAAAGAAAGGGCCTCTACTACCGTCTCTATTCATTGAAATAAAATGGGAAAAATCTGCAAGTTCATACGTATTCTTTTTGCTGCCGTCTTCATCGTCCCGTTCTTTGTGCTGGGAATACTCGGCATCCTCTTCTACTGGCTCTTCACATTTCTCGGAATGAAGAGAACGGCGGAGAGGGTATCTCATTTCTTCTACTACATCCTCTGCTGGTGGATAATATTCTTCCTCGGAGCCCGAGTCCATGTAAAGGGAAGGGAGAACATTCCGCCGAAGGATGAGAGCGTTGTCTTTGCCCCTAACCACAACTCCCTCATCGACGTTCCTCTCTTCTATGCGGTTCTCGGACGCTTTCCCGCAATGATGGCGAAGAAGGAGCTCTTCGTTGTTCCCATCATCCACGGCTGCCTTGTCTCTCTCAAGTGCATCAGGATAGACCGTAAGGGGGCGCACAGCATCGTCGAAGCAGTCCGCAGCGGCTGCAAGACCATTGAGGAAGGGCACTCCCTTGTCGTATTCCCCGAAGGCACGAGAAGCAGGACAGGAGAGATAGGAACATTCAAGAACGGTGCATTCAAGATCGCCCAGCGCACGGGCGCTGCAGTCGTTCCCGTCGCCATCAGGAATGACCGCTATCTTCTTGAGAGTGCACACACACTCACTCCCGTTGACGTGTACATAACGTTTCTTCCGAAGGTGGAGACATCGTCTCTGTCGGAAGAGGAGCAGAAGGACCTCGCTTCCTGTGTCGAGGATTGTGTAAGAAGAGAGTGGGAGACACTCCCGTCATACGATAAATAAAGGAGCAGATATGTCCACAACAGTTATTCTGATAGCCGCTGCTGTTCTTCTCATCACGAACATCAACGCATTCGTATTCATGGCAAACGACAAGAAGAAGGCCCAGAGGGGAGATAGGAGAACTCCCGAGAAGACGCTCTTCCTGATGACAGGTCTCTTCGGAGGTCTCGGCGGAACCCTGGGCATGATAGTCATGCACCATAAAACCAAGCACTGGTATTTTGCCGTCTTCTTCCCGCTCATGATGATTGCGCAGACTGCAATCCTCGTGGCCCTTTATATCTTATTCTCGTAAGGAGCAGAACAAAGTGAAAAAGAAACTTCTTGAAAATTACGCAAAACTGATTGTCGAAAGCGGAATCAACCTGCAGCCCGGGCAGGATGTCCTCATACAGGCGAATACCGAGACCGAGGATTTCACCCTCCTTGTCGTCGAGGAGTGCTATAAGAGAGGTGCTCGTCTTGTCAGAGTCGAATGGATGAATCAGGCTCTCGACAGACTCAACTACAACTGGAGAAGCGAGGAGACACTGAAGACCATAGAGAAATGGGAAGTCGAGAAGTATAAGGACAGGGTGAAGAAGCTCCCGTGCCTGTTATGGATTGACAGTGATGACCCCGACGGCCTCAAGGGTGTCGACGTGAAGAAGATGGGCATTGCCGTACAGGCGAGGGGAAGGAAGTTCAAGAAACTCAGGGACGAGATGGACGGAAGGTACCAGTGGTGCATTGCCGCAGTGCCGGGTGAAAAGTGGGCGAAGAAGCTCTTTCCCGATCTTTCCCCGAAGGCTGCCACAGAGGCACTCTGGGAGAAGATTCTCTTCTGTTCGAGAGCACTCGATGATCCTATCAAAGCATGGGAGGAGCACGACAGCGACCTCAAGAAGAGGTGTGAGTATCTGAACGGGCTCGGAATCGATTCTCTTCACTACACATCTCCGGAAGGCACCGACCTTACAGTCGGTCTCATGGATGAATCTGTATTCCAGGGCGGCGGCGAGACGACCATCGGTGAGAGAAAGGTCTACTTCCAGCCGAATATCCCGTCGGAGGAATGCTTCACTTCTCCGAAGAAGGGCAGGGCTGACGGCATCGTATATGCGACAATGCCTCTCTGCTATAACGGCAATCTCATCGAGAATTTCCACATAACATTCAGGGATGGAAAGGCGGTCGAGTGGAAGGCGGAGAAGAACGAGGAACTCCTTGGAAAGCTTCTTACGATGGATGAAGGTGCGTCTTACATCGGAGAGTGTGCGCTCGTTCCGAACTCATCGCCGATCAGACAGTCCGGTGTTCTCTTCTACAATACTCTCTTTGACGAGAATGCAACGTGCCATATCGCATTCGGCGAAGGCTTTGACAGCGCAGTGAAAGGGTACGAGAACATGACGAAGGAAGAATGCAGGGAGAAGGGGGTCAATGACTCCATGATTCATATCGACTTCATGATCGGATCCGAAACCCTCAATATCGACGCAATAACAAAGGACGGCAGGACAGTTCCAATCTTCCGTAACGGTGAGTGGGCTTTCTGATTGCCTCCTGCACAATACTGAATCCTCCCTTTTCCCGGGAGGATTTGTCTTCAAAATATTCCCTCTGCCATAACAGAACAGACTCAATCAGATCTTTGTCTCTGAACTCAGCAGAAAAGACCGTGTCAGGAATACTGTGCTGCAAGCTTTTTGAACTCTGCAACAGAGACATTTGCCTCTGCTGCGGCATTGGCTTCTGTCAGAAGGCCTTTCTTGACTAGGCCTAAAAGAGTTTTGATAGT
>CAZGNN010000120.1:0-1078 GCA_964527335.1 uncultured Spirochaetaceae bacterium
CACCGACGATGTTGTCCTTCTTGACGAAGATGACGCCGGCACCGAGGAATCCTATTGCCTGCACTACCCCTGCAGCCACACGGGAAGCGTCAACCTGCACCGACTGAAGATAGACGACATCCATGAATGCGTATTTCGATATCACCATCATAAGTGCAGCCGCCATGGCCACCAGCATGTGCGTCCTCAGGCCTGCGCTCTTGAGCCTTCTCTCCCTTTCCCATCCGATGAACATTCCGCAGATGGACGAAAGAAGAACACGGAGAATGAACTCCAGCTGAAGAGTATATGTAACGACAAATTCCGGCATAAGAAACCCCTTTTGAAATAGAGATATACTTTAGAGGTTTTTCCTTATAAGTCAAGCAGAAATTTCAATTTTACTCAAAAATTGACCCTACTATTACAATGGCTAATCCAACCATAATCCAGAGTAATGAAAAGAGCTTTTTTCTGCTCCGGATTATGTCTCCCAGCAGTTCGAAGAAGAGGATGTAGATCACCATGCCCAATGCGACGGAAGTCAGGATTTCGACGACCGAAATGCTGACGAAATTCTCGAGTGCCGCCATGAGGAGGCCTCCTAGAAATGTCGAGAAGGATGCGACAAAAATGATCAGAATCCTCCTCAGGGTCTTCTCCTTCCTCGTCGTCGAATAGATGAGCATTCCCATCGGAATATTGTGGAGCGCAACTCCGAGGCCGAGAAGAAAGCCCGAAGATACCGACTGTGAGGAGAGCGAGTAGACGCTCATCCCCTCCACTATGTTGTGGATGGCGATTGCAAGTGCCGACATTATTCCGATGTGCGTCAGATTCCCCTCACCGTGTTCGGGAACAAAGCGGTCGAGCACGATAAGAATGAAAAGGCCCAGAAGAGTGAATATGACAAAGAAGGAAAACGTGATCTTTCCATCCCTTACGGCTTCAATCATCTCCGGAATTATATCAAACGCGGCAACAGCAAGCATTGCCCCGAATGCGAGGGCGACCGATGCATCTTCGATGCCGTCCTCACTTCCGCCGACAGTGCCCAGCGCGATTCCGAGAAGAAAAACAAGGCTGAGAAGAAATGTGA
>CAZGNN010000120.1:1088-5126 GCA_964527335.1 uncultured Spirochaetaceae bacterium
TCATGCAGTCGGGACATCTGCCAGTGAGGACCGTTGAAAGACAGTCGGAAAAACCGAGACGGGATTCTATGATGGATTCAATCCTGTCGCTTGTCTCCCTGTCGATATGCACTGTCCTTCCGCACCCTGTGCATCTTATGTGCATATGATGCGGGCAGCTCATGCTGTCATAGTACTGGTACGATGCCGCCCCGCGCTCCGTGACTGCAACCCTTCTTATCCTGCCGTCGCTCTCGAGCGCGTCCACGATACGGTAGACCGAACTCTTCGGAATGTCTCCCATGCGTGTGATGATGTCGCTGAGGGTGAACGACAATGAGGGATTCGAACTGAAAAGAGAAAGAATCCTCGTTTTGGATTGAGTCGAATAATGCATAAAATGAGAATAAGTCCCATTTTCATATCTGTCAATCATGTCTCCACATAAACAACACCTTCCGAGAATTGGAAAAAAGAAAATTGAGTATTATCTTTTAGACATGAATGATTATCGTCCGTTCAACAGCAACCGTAGCGGTGCTGACGAATTATCCGTAACGCTTATAATTCTGGGAATCCTCCTGATTCTCACCTATCCCATATTGACCCTGAACTGGCTCCGTATAACGCTTAGCGGCATCGGAATCATGCTCATTCTTCTTGCCGTTCTGCGTTCGTTCTCGACCAACGTGGCGAAAAGAAGAGCGGAGAACGACACGTTTCTCTCCGTCTTCCGACGCGGGAACAGTGAAGAGAGGAGAAAAGAGAAAGAGGAAAGGAAGGCAAGAAAGCAGAAAAGAAGGGAAAACGAGAAAACCTATGCCTACTTCTTCTGTCCGAAATGCAAGAAGGAGCTGAGAGTTCCCCGCGGCAAGGGAAAAATCAGAATCACATGTCCGAACTGCGGCGAACAGTTCATCAGGAAAACCTGATCATGTTCGGCTACATCGTGCTCTCATCCTCTGCATCGAAAGAGGACAAGGAACTGTATAGAAAGGCGTACTGCGGGCTCTGCCATACGCTTAAGGAGAAATACGGGAAGGACGGAATGATGGCTCTTTCCTATGACATGACATTCCTCACACTCCTTCTTTCGGATCTTGAATCATGTGAAAGGAAAGGCGGAACGGAACGCTGTCCGGTGCATCCGATCTTCCGGCACGAATACTTCACGACTGACATAATGGATTACACTTCCGACATGCAGATTCTCCTTACCTACTATTCTCTTCTCGATTCAATCCACGACGAGGGAAAGGGAGAGAAAAGAGAACTGAGGTACAGGCCGTTCATTGCGGACATAGAGAAGAAGTACCCCAGGCAGACGAAGGCCGTGAAGGAGAACCTCGCATCAATTGCAGAATATGAAAAGAGGAACGAAAAGAATGCAGAAAAGACAGCCCTCCTCTTCGGTAATCTGCTGGGAGAAATCTTCGTTCATGACGAGGCGGACTTCTTCCGTAACGACCTTTTTCTCCTCGGGTGCAACATCGGAAAGTTCATCTATCTTCTCGATGCCTGGGACGACAGGAAAAAGGACAGCAGGAAGGGACAGTACAATCCCTACAACAGTGATGTGACATACGAGAGTGTGAAGAACATGCTTCTCGATGCGGCAGCAGGAGCCGGTGACAGCTACAAACGGCTTCCGCTTGACGATTACACCTCAATAACGGACAGTATAATCTACAGCGGAATGTGGACAAAGTTCAGAAAAGACAGAAAAGGCGGCAGTGACAAATGAGCGATCCGTACCAGGTGCTGGGTCTTAACAGCAATGCAACCGAGGAAGAGGTCAAGAAAGCCTACAAGACCCTCGCAAAGAAATATCATCCGGATGTCTGCGGCAACGACCCGTCCGCCGCAAAGAAGATGCAGGAAATAAATGCAGCCTACGATGAGATAATCAACCATAAGAACGGATCATATGAGAGCTCCTCATCACGTTCCGGCTACTCTGGCTGGTACAACGGCTATGGAAACACCGGTAACGACGAAGGAGAGAGCAACGAGATGAAGGCTGCCGCGGCATACATCAATGCACGCCACTTCAGGGAGGCGCTCAATGTCCTGGCATCAGTGAAGACCCAGGACAGGAATGCAAAATGGTATTACTACTCCAGCGTTGCAAAGTACTATTCCGGAGATACTGCAGGAGCACACAGCGACATAAGCGAGGCCCTGAGAAGAGAACCGGGCAATTACCAGTACCAGAGCTTCTTCGACCGTCTGAGAAACGGAAGGACATTCTATACGGAAAAACAGTCGGGCTATCAGCCGTCCGGCAGCTTCTGGTCATGCTGCATCCCGATGATTCTTCTCAATCTCTTCTGTCCGGGTTATTTCTGCATCTGCTGAAACATTCTCATGAGAGCCTCCCGCTGAGGCTTGAGAAGCATCGATATGTACTGAACTGAATCCTCGAGCTTCACGGGAAGCTTTCCGAGGAGCATATCGGAGTAGAGAGTCATGACTCCCGAGATTGCATAGTCGAGAACCATCACGAGCATCCGCCTCTCGCTCTCCCCCAGCTCCGAGGGATAGTTGTCTATGACCTTCTTCACCGCACTGTATCTTGCGTCATCAAGAACTTCGTGGAACTTGTCGGACTGCAGAAGCTTTGCATAGTACTCGGGGTCCCTCAGAAGAAAGATCGTGATCTGAGCAAGGAAGCTCTCAGGAGCGTCAAGCACATGGCTCGGGTCGTAGGGTGAAATGAGAACGGCTATCTCGTCGACGACCGATGAGGAGATACTCTTCAGAACATCGGAAGTGTTCGAGTAATGGGCGTAGAAGGTTCCGCGGTTGACGTCGGCACGTCTCACGATGTCCGAAATGCTGATCTTCTCGAACGGCTTCTCTATCATAAGCGACAGAAGCGCATCCTTGATCAGAGCCTTGCTCCTGATGGAGCTGCGGTATTCAGCCTTCTTTTTCCCTTCTCTCTCCATGAAACACCTCCAGTGTATTCAAAATGGTACACTTGTCTACATTTATTAAAATACGGGCAAAAAAGAAAAAATACAAGCAGAATATCAAATATGTACAGAGTGCATGGTTTTGACGGCATACTCGACAGCTTTCCTGAAGCCGTCATCATCCACTTTGGCGGTAATCCAGTCTGCACTCTTCTTCGCATCCTCCGAGCCGTTTCCCATTGCGATACCGAGTGCTGCAGCCTTCAGCATTGGTATGTCATTTGCGCCGTCGCCGATTGCGACCGATGACGACATATCCTCTCCGAGGGCGGAAATCATATCTCTCACGCCGGTACCCTTATCGAGTCCGGGAAGACATACTTCAACCATATCCGTCTGGGGAAGCGCATCCGTGTTGTCCACCATCTGGAACCTTCCCCCGAGTTCCTTCCTCACTCTCATCAGGTCATGTGACGGGCTGAAGTAAATCGCCTTTATCACATCTGGTAGGCTCTCGGGAAGCCTGTCGTACTCGATTGTGCTGGGTACGGGAATCACCGTTCCGATAGCCTTCATCAAGCTCTCTTTGAAGAAAGCTGCGGCTTCATGGCTCAGGAACGTTCCCTCGTCCGTCTGGAACATGAAAAGGAGACCGTTCTTCTCCGCATACGAGATGATAAATGACCTGTCGTCATCTGTCATTCTCACCTTTCTCAGTACCCTTGAGTCAGCCACTACGGTTGCACCGTTCGAATAGGCTCCGCCGTCAAACGGTATGCTCTTCAGGCATTCGTCAATCTCACACTCGCTTCTTCCGGTTGAAAGGAAGAAACGGTGGCCCTCAAGTCTGGCCTTTTCAATTGCCTCCACCGCACTCCCCGGTACGGTCTTTCCGAACGGAAGCAGCGTTCCGTCAATATCACAGAAGAAGTTAAGTCTCATGGAGAAGAGTCTAAAGGAAAGAGAAGCGTTTGAAAAGGTGCACTGAAATCTCACAAAAAAGGAAAGAGGCATGTTAAATACAACAAAAACAACAAATTAAGGAAATCAAAAACAGAGAAGCGAAAAAGTTTGACAAAACTAACTCCTCACCTATTGACGAAAGAAGGGCGTAAGCATATATTTCGAGTTAGTTAGATTA
>CAZGNN010000121.1:0-5107 GCA_964527335.1 uncultured Spirochaetaceae bacterium
GCCTCGAGAACGGCATCGACTACATCGCACTCTCGTTCGTCTCGAACCAGAACGACGTCAGGAGCGTGAGGAGCTTTGTGGACAAGCACGGCGGGGAGAGAGTCGAGCTCATCGCGAAGATAGAGAACCAGAGCGGAATCGACAACATCGATTCGATATGCAAGCACGTCGACGGAGTCATGGTGGCACGCGGAGACCTCGGAGTCGAGGTTCCTTTCGTATCCCTTCCGGCAATACAGAAATACCTGATATCACGCTGCAGGATTCTCGGAAAGCGTGTCATCACGGCAACCGAGATGCTCGAGAGCATGATCACGAATCCCCGTCCCACGAGAGCCGAGATATCTGACGTGGCGAACGCAGTCTACGACGGAACGAGCGCCGTCATGCTCAGCGGTGAATCCGCTGCGGGACAGCACCCTGTGGAGGCTGTTGCGGCAATGGCCTCGATATGCGAGACAACCGAAGGCGACATCAACTACGAGAAGAGATTCCGCACTACGGAATACACGATTCACAGCACAACCGATGCCGTATCACACGCAACGTGCGACCTCGCGATAGATATCGGGGCAAAGGCGATAGTCGTCTGCTCGAAGAGCGGAATGTCCGTGAGAATGGTATCGCGTTTCAGGTGTCCGGTTCCGATTATAGGAATGACGACGGACGAGATGGCCTGGAGACTCATCAATCTCAGCTGGGGCGTCACTCCGGTCCTCAGCGAGAAGTACACATCAACGGATGTCATGTACCACTACGCTACACTCAGGGCAAAGGAACTGATGGGGCTTGAGAAAGGTGACACGATAGTAATATGCGGTGGCCCCGCCGACGGAGGAAAGGGCACAATCAATACAATCAAGCTCGTTACAATCGAATAGCAGATCTCCCCTTCCATCCCGGAAGGGGAATTATATTCCGTCTACCATCTCGCCCTTTTCGAGGCTTCTGCGGTAATCCATCGGTGTCATCGAAACCGAGGCATGGAAGCGCTGTGAGAAATACGAAGAGGAAGAGAAACCGAGAGTCGAAGCTATCTCTGTCATCGAGAGATGCGTGGAAGAAAGAAGATACTTCGCCTCCCTTATCCTTCTGTCCTCGAGATACGACATCGGGGAACGTCCGTAGACACGGGAGAACTCCCTCACAAGATGGTATTTCGAGAGATGGAAGAGCTCTGAAAGGTCATCGAGGTTGAAGTTCTTCATGTAATGGGTGTCGATGTAATCCTTGACGCCGACCATCTGTCCCTTCTGCGTTTTCGCCTCGGGAAGAGAGAACGGAGATGAAGGAAGCTCTATGAGTCTTCTCATGATATCGTAGAAGGTGGCGAGAAGCTCCACTTCGTACCCTTCCCTTCCTTCCTTGATGAACGAGAAAATCTTCTTTATGTCTTCGCCGAACTTCTTCGTCTGCGGACTGTGCGACAGAACGGGGTTGAAATCCGAGCCGGGAGTGTATCCCTTCATGATGATATTGGACACTGCAAGGACGTAGTACTCCATGTTCGTCTCGATACCCGACTTCTCCGTATGATAGAGCCCCGAGGGAAAAACGACAAAGTCACCGCCCTTTACGGGGAAGGCATGACTTCTTGTCAGGACAGCCCCCTCTCCGGCGTCCAGGTACAGGAACTCGGTGAAGGAATGGGAGTGCATGATATTGCCCTTGTCCTTCTCGTATTTCGAATAGCTGACGTACAGCAGCTGCGGCAGTAGGTGTTCCTTTTCGGGTGTGAAGTCGATATGAAGTCTGCTCATGTCATCTATTTTATAATAAAATCAACACTTTGAGCAAGATTTATAAATCTTTTGATAATTCCGTCAATTTCAGCAACATCTCTAAACAAATTTTTGATTTTCTGATAGATACCTTCCCCTCAACCGGCGACAATCTTACACAGATAAGACAACTAAACGCGCAACATAAGGACAAAAAGGGGAATACTGCAGAGGGGAAGGCTCAGGCCTTCTCCTTTTTTCATGTTACGTCCGTCATAAATCAGTCTGAGCGTGTCCCGTTTTCCCCCATTCTCCGTATTTAGAGGGAAAAAGGGGAATCAAAATAAATGACAAACCGGATAAAGTAGTCTAGAATCGGGAACATGAACACAGAACTGATTTATCAACTTATCATGATTGTCGTTGGAATCGTGCTCATCTATCTCGCAATCAAGAAGGAAATGGAGCCTACTCTCCTCCTTCCGATGGGATTCGGAGCCATTCTCGTCAACATCCCGGGCTCGGTCATCGCAGCCGACGGCGGCATCTTCAAGGTTCTCTATGAATTCGGTATCGAGAACGGAGAGGTGTTCCCGCTTCTTCTCTTCATCGGAATCGGAGCAATGATTGACTTCGGTCCGCTCATCCAGAAACCCTGGCTCATCTTCGTCGGAGCTGCAGGACAGGGAGGAATCTTCCTCTCGATGATGCTCGCATCATTCTTCTTCCCGCTCAAGGACGCAGCATCCATCGGTATCATCGGTGCGGCAGACGGCCCGACGGCCATCCTCGTAAGCCAGGTACTGCAGAGCCAGTTCATCGCCCCCATCCTCATCGTAGCCTACTGCTACATGGCACTGGTACCTATCATCCAGCCGGCAGTTCTCAAGCTCACGACGACAAAGAAGGAAAGGGAAATGAAGATGACATACCGCGCAGGCGCGATATCGAAATCGACAAAGATCATCTTCCCGATTGCAGTATCCATCATCTGCTCTGTAATGGCTCCGGACTCGGCGGCACTCGTCGGTATGCTCATGTTCGGTAACCTTCTGAGGGAATGCGGAGTCCTCGATTCACTGTCACTTGCTGCACAGAACATCCTCTCCCCGCTTATCTCACTGCTTCTCGGTCTTGCAATCGCACCGATGATGAGCGGTCCGGCACTTCTCAATGTCCAGACACTCATGATCATCGCATTCGGTCTTCTCGCATTCATCTTCGACACTGCATGCGGCGTATTCTTCATCAAGATAGTCAACATCTTCCTTCCGAAGGAACACAAGGTCAATCCGCTCATCGGAGGCGCCGGAATCTCGGCATTCCCGATGTCATCGCGTGTTGTCCAGAAGGTCGGTCAGGAAGCAAACAAGCAGAATCATCTTCTGCCGTTCGCACTCGGTGCAAACGTCGCCGGTCAGATCGGATCCGTCCTCGCAGGCGGCCTGATTCTCTCGATGTTCAAATAAAGGAGGCTAGAAATGTTCGGTTTTCATGTAACATCAAATGCAGTTCAGTCAGTTGGTGAAGCTGTCAAGTACGGCTTCCTTGCATGGGGCTTACTTGCTCTCTCGATGGGAATCATCTGCCTCGTGGTCATCATTCTGAACAAGCTCACAAACAAGAAGAAAAAGGACGACAAATAAGTCTCATTTCTTCACATCATTCAGCGGCTTCCGGAAAGGGAGCCGTTTTCTTCTGCTTCTGTCTCGTTTTCGCAGGGTTTTGCTTACATTTCAACAAGTTACCGTATAGCAGAGTACTCACCTTCTATGAGAGAATGCTTATGTGGTCTTTGAGCCCTGATGTTCGCCGTCATTTAATCCGGGTTACCACGAGAGAGTGATCATCATCAAGGGGATAGACAGGTCTCTTCAGGAGTCTGTAGTCAAAACGCGAAAACACCTCATTCGTGCTTCCGGGAGTAAGAACAAGGACGGAACGCCTCGAAACTGCCCTGATTTCGGGTTCGAGGTAGCCGAGCTTCACGACTATGACCTTACGTTCTTCGACGCAGGGAGTGAGAGCTCTCATCATATCAACATCATAGCAGCCGACATGCTTCTCCGTAACGACCGTATCTATTCCGCCGACAGAGAGAAGAGCAATGCGGAAGCCTTCATAGCCGGCAAGAGCCTTCACGGGAGCGTCGATTTCAACGGGGGTACTTGTCACAGTGTCAAACTTTGCACCGAGAAGTCCCTTCACTCTCCCGCCGACACCTGCAATGAATGCCTCTCTTACAATCTCAGGGTCATAAAGCCCCTGATAGAGAACAGGAGGTTCGAAGTACGAAAGAGGAGATGCCATAAGCTTTCGGAGAAAGACCGTAACATCCTGGCTCGAGCCCGCCGTTGGATTGTCACCGCTGTCGGAGAGAACAAGAGGAAAAGGGTGTTGTTCTCTGCAATGGTAATCGCTACATCCATCTCACACGCTTCGCTACAGAATCTGAACTCCTCACGCCTCGACCAGACTTCGTCGGCAATGGCCTTCGAATACCTTCCTGCTTTCTCCTCATCTCCTTGAGTTACGACAACAGATGTTACACCGCATGACGGAGTGTCAGCCCAGGGGAAACCCATGAGAAGTGATGCGGAGAGTACTTCGTCATCCTTCTCTATTTCCCTCACATGACTCATTATCGAGAGCATGAGTTCAACATTTGTCTCCGACTTCTCGCCTGCGACAAGAAACGGAATATGATACGCCGCCATTTCCGGTTTGCGGCCGGAAGAGAGCATCCAGTCAAGGACGGATGTAGCCAGGCGCCCTGTGTCGACAGTATCTGTATGGGGAGCGCATTTATAGCCCGAGATGCTGTCGACATACGAGAGAAGAGAGGGCGTTATCGTCGCATGCATGTCACATACGACGGAAAGAGGAGTCAGAGGACAGATTTTTCTTACAGCCGAGAGAATATCCTCCTCGGCAGATCCGATTCCCCCTCACCCTCATCGAGCCGTGGAGGGCCAGGGCGATTCCGTCCACGGGAAGACTGCTCCTGAGTGACGAAAGAAACTCCTCCTTCAGTTCCTGGTAGTAAGTCCTGTCCCATTCACCGTTGGGAACGGCACGTGCGTGTAAGGAGAGAGCAAGGGAGTAGCCTTGCTCTTCAAGGTATGACACCAGGCCGCGGACGGAGTCCTCCCTCGTCGAGAGGAGAAGCTCGTTCCCCCTCCTCACTGTAATATCATCCCTGCCCGTCACTATGGGATTGAAGGTATCTGATTCGTGGTGGAAGCCTCCGATGAATACTCTCTTCATTGTCAAAACCTTTCCGGTGGAACCCCCGACGCTTGCGTCGAGGGAAGAGCCGGCCCTCAGCCTTTTACGTTGGCCGGACGTCTAAATTGCGAGCACATTCTACGAATGTCAGTTTCCTG
>CAZGNN010000122.1:0-5100 GCA_964527335.1 uncultured Spirochaetaceae bacterium
GTCGAGACAGTCTTTGCGCTTCCCGGAATGGGAAGGGCTCTCGTAAGGAGGGCCCAGTCAAGGGATTATTCCCTGAGCTTTGTACTTGTGATGGTGGATGTGACGGTAATCTGTCTCGTCCTTTCCGTTTCGAAGATTCTCATTTCCTGTATCGACAGAAGGGGGGAGAGAGAAAATGGCAAAGCTTAAGACAGGCCTTGTGATACTCGCCCTTCTCATCGTCTTCTCTCTTGTCACTGCAGAGAGGGGCGAGATGAATATGGAGAACTATCTTTCGTCACCGTCCGTCGAACATCCATTCGGCTGCGACAGGGAGGGGAGGGACCTCCTTTCGCGTACGTCCGCGGCTTTTCTTGTTTCGCTCTCGGTAAGCCTTATAAGCACTGTACTGGGACTGCTGACGGCCCTGGTTCTCGTTTTTCTGATCAGAAATGTACCTTTTGCCGGTTCTCTCCTGCATTCCCTCGTCAAGGCTCTCAGAACCGTGCCGGCAATCATCCTCGGTCTCTTCCTGCTCTCCTTTCCGGGAAACGGGACGGGAAAGCTGATCTTCACCCTTGCGCTCTCCTCTTCAGCGGGCATGACACTTCTTCTTGTTCCTCTTCTCGATTCACTTGAAGGAGAAGAATACATAATAGCCGAGAGGAGTCTGGGAATCGGGGAGAGAAAGATCTATATGAGGCATATAGTGCCGTCACTGAAGGGCGTAATAATGGAGGAGTTCTCCTCGACGCTTATAAGCAGCATAATAACGGAGTCCTCGCTCTCGTTCCTGGGCCTGGGTCTTGATCCGTCAGTTCCGACGCTGGGACGGCTTCTTACGGAAGGGAGGAGTACGGCCCTGACCTATCCGCACACGATTATCTTCCCGTCTGTCGTACTCTTCCTGCTGGGGCTCGGTGTGCTTCTTGTGAACAGGGGACTCTCAGAGCTTGATTCGTCCTCTCATTGAACGTGTGAGCGTTGTCTTGTCGACATAGCCGAGGTCACCTCCGATAGGAATACCGGAAGCAAGGCGTGAGAACGTGAGATTGTACGGGGAGAGGATGTTTCTTATGTAGAGAGCTGTCGTGTCTCCCTCCTCCGTCGGATTGGTTGCTATTATGACTTCCCTGAAATCCCCGTTCTTCACTCTTTCGACAAGTTCCTTGAATCTCAGGGATCCCGGGCCTATTCCCTCAATCGGGTTTATGGCACCGCCGAGTACATGATACAGGCCGTTGTATACTCCGATTGACGAGAGCGTGACGACATCCTGCGGGTCTTCAACTATGCATAGCAGTGTTCTGTCGAGCTTGTCGTTATCACAATAGATGCAGCCGTCGCCTTCCGTATAGCAGCCGCATACGGGGCATGGATGTATTTTGTTCTGGATACTAACAATCGCCTCTCCGAGCTTTGTATTATATGAATTATCTGTTTTTATAAGGTGATAGGCCAGTCTTGTGGCAGATTTGTCTCCCATGCCGGGAAGTTTCTTCAATAGCCTTATGAGTTCATCGATGCTGTTCATTCGTCGTCATCCTCATCGTCATCATCACCCGTTTCCGGCATCGGAGGAACAGGCGCCGCGGTACTCTGGGTATTTTCGGCAGCAGCTGCAGCCTCTTCGGCCTTTTCCTTCCTGATTTCCTTCTTCGCTTCGATTTCGTCCTTGTCGATGTGGATTCTGCCGCCGAGTATGGCCTGCAGATCCAGCATCTTCTGTGATGCCTTTTCTCCCTGCGCCGGTACATATTCGACACGTATCTGGGTCCTTGTTCCGAGAACCTTGAGTACGGCGTTCTCCACTTCCTTTCTGTAGTTGCCGATCATGTCGCGTGCAATCTGGCTTTCGACAGTGAATACCAGAAAGTCGCCCTGGCGTCTTATCTTCGAGGAAAGTATGTGGTGTGATATGAAGGACCTGACGGAGTTGTCAAGCTCCTCTTCGATTCTCGAGGGAAGGGAACTCTCGTCCCAGTCACCTTCGCTTTCAGTGTATGCAAGCGGAATCTGAGGGGCAGCTTCCTTCACGCTCTGTACGTCGCTTTTCCTTTCTTCTGCTTGCGGAGCGGGTGGAACAGCTGCTGTCGGGGAAGGAGAGACCTGCGGCAGTGTGACGGACGCATCCGTCTCAATCATTCTCTGTGATTTTTTTTTAACGACGACTTCGCCCTCGGTTATTCCCTTTCTCATGTCCTCCATCTTCTTCACGAGTGTCTCGTTCGTGACGAGATACGGAAGTGACGAGAGACGGGAGAAGAGAAGCTCGAGTTCGAAGCGCGGGGAGAGCGTGTACCTGAGGTCCCTGTAGAGATTCATGAAAGCTCTCAGTCCCGCTTCGAGCTGCTCCTTCGACAGCAGTGATACGATATCCTGCGGAATGTCTGCTTCCTCGACTCCGAGGAGGGAAGGACGCCTTATTCCGTTCTTGTAGAAGAGAAGGGAGCGGAAGAAGTCCGCACCGTCCTTTGTAATCTGCTCTGTGGAGACTCCGCTCTGGAGAAGCTCCGAAAGTCCTTCGATTGCGTCACCGGGCCTCCCGAAGAGTGATGCGGATACCAGTTCCGCAATCTTCGAGAATCCTGCAAGATTGAGTCTTTCCCTGATCTTCTGGAGCGTGATGTGGTCACCCGAGAAGGATGCAACCTGGTCAAAGAGAGTGTATGCGTCTCTCATGCTTCCCGTTGCTTCCTTGCTTATCCAGAAGAGGGCATCCTCGTCGGCCTCAATATTGAGGTCTGCTGCAGCTTCCTTCAGGCATTCCTCTATCTTCTCCTGTGATATGAGCTGGAAGCGGAACACCTGACAGCGTGACTTTATAGTTGCGGGAACCTTCTGGATTTCGGTTGTCGCGAATATGAAGATGATGTACTCCGGCGGTTCCTCGATTGTCTTGAGAAGGGCATTGAAGGCCGATGTGCTGAGCATATGGACTTCGTCGATGATGTAGATCTTGAATCTCGAGGACTGCGGAGGGAAGAGAACCTCCTCCTTTATCTTTCTTATGTCGTTGACAGATGTGTTCGATGCACCGTCGATTTCAATGACGTCGAGCGATGTTCCCGAGGCAATCTCCCTGCACGACGAACACTCCCCGCAGGGATGGGCGCTCATGCCGTGCTGGCAGTTGAGTGACTTTGCGAGGAGTCTGGCCGAACTTGTCTTTCCGACGCCCCTGGGACCTGCAAAGAGGTATGCATGGGCTATGCGGTTTTCCTTTATCGCATTCTCCAGTGTTGATACTACAAATTCCTGCCCGACAAGCTTATCGAAATCCTGAGGCCTCTTTCTCGTTGCGGTTACTTCATATGCCATGTTTTCATAATAGCATCAAAGAGGGTTAACGGCTATTCTTAGATTGAAAATCATACGTTCCGTTCTTCAGGTCCGAGATGGTGACGGATGAGAAGAAATCCATTGTATTCCTGTAGAGTGCCTCCCACATGGGACGTGTGGGGCAGTTCTCCCGTCTGCTGCAGTCCTTCGAGTCGCTGCAGAGACATTCAACGGGAGCAAGACTGTCCTCTGTCAGTGCGAGTACCTCGCTGACACGGAGAGATGATGCGTCCGGGATGAGTCTGTAGCCGCCGTCCTTTCCCCTCTGCGCTTCGATGATGCCGCTGGAAAGAAGAATCCTTGCTATCTTCTCGAGGTACTTGGGACTGATTTCCTCTTCTGCGGCTATCTCGGAGAGAGAGGAGAAGCTCTCTCCTCTCTTCGAGAGTGCGATGAGGAACCTCAGGGCATAGCGTCCCCTTGTAGATATCATCATATTTCTTTGTAGAGCGGCGTCGAAAGATATCTGTCACCGCCGTCCGGAAGGATTGCGACAATGGTCTTTCCCCTGTTCTCTTCCTTCTCCGCTTCACTTACTGCCTTCGAGAGTGCCGCACCGGAGCTTATTCCGATGAGGATTCCCTCCGTTCTTCCCATCTCCCTTGACCATCTGTAGGATTCGTCGACTGTGGCAGTCACTACAGACGAGTAGACGGACGTGTCGAGAGTTCTGGGAACGAAGCCTGCTCCGATTCCCTGGATGCCGTGAGAGCCGGACCTTCCTTCTGTGAGAACGGGAGAGGTATCGGGTTCGATGCCGATTATCTTTATGTCGGGATTCTTTTCCTTAAGGTACTTTCCCGTACCGCTCAGTGTACCGCCTGTTCCGATACCTGCGATGAAGATGTCGACATTTCCGTCACTGTCACGCCAGATTTCCGGGCCTGTAGTCTCGTAGTGTGCTTCAGGGTTCGACGGATTGACGAACTGTCCTGCAACGAATGCTCCGGGGATTGTGGACGCAAGTTCATCAGCCTTCTCGATGGCTCCCTTCATGCCTTTCTTCCCGTCTGTAAGAACGAGCTCGGCGCCGTATGCCTTCATGAGAAGTCTTCTCTCCTCGCTCATCGTCTCCGGCATCACTATGATGACCCTGTATCCTCTGCTCGTTCCGATGGCTGCGAGTCCGATACCGGTATTGCCGCTTGTGGGTTCGATGATTACGGAGCCTTCCCTGAGTCTTCCGTCCCTTTCCGCGTCATCAATCATCTTCTTCGCAATCCTGTCCTTGATTGATCCCGTCAGATTGAGATATTCGAGTTTGACAAGGACTCTTGCCTTGAGGCCGTACTTCTTCTCGATGGCGGTCACTTCATAGAGAGGTGTCCCCCCGACAAGTTCAGCTGCATTTGTGTAGATTCTGCTCATTGTGTTCTCCATATCCTACTGAGGAAGTAGGAATTTGCAATAAGATAGACTTGTTCATGAAGTTTTGCAACAGAAAAATCAGACTTTCGTGCACATACGGGAGATGAAATATGCACGTTTTTCTGAATATGCTTATGACAGGATCAGGTACATGGAAATTCTGCTGTGACGGTAGTGTGGAACACAGAAATATAAATGATGACCTACGGGCAATGTGCTATGTATGATTTGCACTATATTATGATGTCAAGAGCGTTCGATTGTTCTGATGGAAAGATTTGTAAAAGAATCAGATAAGGAAAATGTGCCTGTCTGAAACCGTTGGACTTCCAATCTGTATTTCCTTTATCATTGGTGTCATGAAGAAAAAACTACTGGTCATTCTGACCTTGTCTCTTATCGTCTGGGGGG
>CAZGNN010000123.1:0-5098 GCA_964527335.1 uncultured Spirochaetaceae bacterium
ATGCAGAGCTGTTCGATGGCTGCCGGACGCACGAGGTCGGCTGCTACCATCATGACCTTTCTCCCTTCCTTCTTGAACCTGTATGCAAGCTTATGGGAGGCGGTTGTCTTACCCGAGCCCTGAAGACCCATCATGAGGATTACGGAGAGTGCATCCTTACCCTTGAGGTGGAGAGCTGTCTCCTCCTCGCTCGAACCCAGGAGCGCTACCATCTTGTCATAGACAATCTTGGTGAACTGCTGACCGGGGTCAACGGAGTTCAGGACCTTCTCGCCGAGGGCCTCTTCTATCGTGGAATTGACGAAACGTCTGACAACACGGAGATTGACATCGGCATCGAGAAGAGCTTCCTTGATTTCCTCTACGGCATCACGGATGTTCTTTTCGCTGATCTTGCCCTTTCCGGACAGTGTCCTGACTATCGATGTAAACTTGCTCGAAATACTGTCAAACATACTTAATCCACAAAACTTCTTTCAAGTGTCTTTTATACATTATTGGACACTCGTTGGTCAATGAGAAAGAGAAGTCATTTCTTTCTTCCTTCCTCGTCGAATTCCACTTCACTTCCCTCGTCATTGAGGATTCTCGGCTGGCCTTCGATGGATGCGATACGGTAGCTTACCGCTGTAGATACGCCGGCCTCCATCTGCGAGACACCGAGCATTGCGTTGCCGCCCGTGACGGTATGGGTGTTATGGGTGATGATGATGAACTGGCTGTCGCGTGCGAAGTCCTGGAGAACGTCGAGGAAGTAACCGATGTTCCTGTCGTCGAGGGCTGCATCTATCTCGTCGAGGATGCAGAACGGGGACGGTTTCACCTGGTATGTGGCAAAGAGGAGCGCGACTGCAGTCATGCTCCTCTCTCCGCCGGAGAGGAGAGAGAGGGTCGACATGCTCTTTCCCGGGGGCTGTGCGAGTATTTCTATACCGCTGTTGAGTACATCGTCCGGTTCGGAGAGGCTTAACTCAGCCTTACCGCCTCCGAAGAGACGCTTGAACATCAGCTGGAAATTGTCGCTTATCTCCTTATAGGACTTGAGGAACATCTCCTTCGACTTGTCGAGTATCTCTCCCAGTACCGACTCCATGTCGGTCTTGGCCTTCTCGTAGTCGTCAAGCTGCTTCGTGTAGAACTTGTACTGGTCCTCCGCCTGGTCGTACTCGTCCTTTGCGGCGTGGTTGATGTTGCCCAGGGCCTTTATCTGGCTGTTGACTTCCTCGAGTTCCTTCCTGAGGTCCGTCTCCTGAGGCATCTCGGGAAGCATTCTCTCCTGGAACTCGTTGAGGTTCCTTGCATATGTTTCGAAGAACTGAGTGAATGTGTTCTGGATCTCCCTCTCGCAGGTCTCCTTGTACATCTTTGCCTCGAGCGCGCTGCTCTCGGAGGAGTTTATCTCCTCGAGGATCTTCTCCTTCTCCTGCCTCTTCTGGCTGAGGGAACGGAACTTCTCCCCCAGGAGTTCGTTCACTTCCTTGAGTTTGTCATTGAGCTCCGAAAGATTTTTCTTTCCGGCCTCAATGTCGGCGTTCTTCTCGTTTATCCTGTCGGCGACTTCGTAGAGGCGTTTATGTGCTATCTCGGCACCGTCTCTCTCGTCCTCGAGGTCGAAGGAGCGCTTCGTTATGGTCTCCCCCAGTCTCTGGATGTTCTCCTTCTGGTTCTCGACCGCTGTCTTGAGTGAACCTATGACTTCCTTGAGAGACACTATCGTACCCTGGAGCGATTCGTTGTCGCTGTCACGGCTGTCTATCTGGGCCCTTGCACTCTCGATTGTCTTTCTGTTGTCGATCATGAGTGCTCTTGCACTTGATTCTCTTTCCCCTATTCCCCTCTTGCGGCTTACAAGTCCCTCGGGGGAGAGAATCGTGTCGATGACGGGAGGAATCGAAGCCTTGTATTCATCAAAGAATTTCTCGGCTTCCTTCACCGCCTGGGATATCTTCTCGTAATCCCTGTCGGCGATGTCCTTGGAGTATTCGACGCCGTCGGAGAGCGTCGAGATGAAACTTCTTCTTCCGTCGAGAAGAGAGAGGATTCCTTCGAGGCTTTCCCTCACCTTCCTGTCTGCATTGTCGCGCCTCAGGGCGGAATACTCCGTTCCGGTGTTGGCATCGACTTCCTTTATGAGAGATTCGATTACGTTCTTGAGTTCCTCGCTCAGGGCCTTCAGAGTGTCGTCGAGTTCGCTGTTGCTTTCCTCGGCCTTACGGATTGTCTCGTTGAGGGATGCTATCTCCTCACGGTTCTTCTGGAGTGTGGCTTCGGCGTACTCGATCTGGCTCTTCTTCTCCTCGAATCTCTCCTCGAGAGTTTCAAGGCTGTTCTCGGCACTCTCCTTCTCCTCGGTCATGCGTGATATCTCGTCCTCGATATCGCGGCATCTCTTTTCGCTCGACTCGTACTTCTCGAGATACTGTCTGTAGTTTTCCTTGAGAGCGGCTATTGTCTCGTTGATTGAGGAGAGCTTCGCCTCCATCTTTCCGATTTCGATCTCGAGGTTCTTCGAGCTGTCCTGGAAGAGCGAGAGCTCGTTCGACGATGATGATATGACATCGTCGTACTCTCCGAGCCTGTCCCGGAGCTCCTGGGCCTTCTCTGTCGCATTTTTTTCCTGCTCCTCCCTCATCGCCTTCAGCTTGAGGTAGGTATCAACATGGGCGAGCTTGATGTCGACGTCGATGTAGAATGCCCTGTCCTTGAGTTCCTCCCACTTCAGGGCCTTCTCCGCCTGACTCTTCGTGCGGTCATATGTGCGCTTGACTTCCCTCAATGTATTGCCGACAAGGGCGATGTTCTCCTCGGCCTTTGCTATCTTGTTCTGCGCCTCATTGCACTTCACCTTGAATCGTGATATCCCGGCGGCTTCCTCGAAGATGTATCTTCTGTCCTCGGGCTTGTTGGAGAGAATCTGGTCAATCTTTCCCTGCTCGAGAATCGAGTAGGCACTCTTTCCGACTCCCGTATCCATGAAGAGTTCCTTGATGTTCTTCAATAGGCATCTCTGTCCGTTTATATAATATTCCCCGTCTCCGTTACGGAAGAGACGGCGTCTTATGACGATTTCCGGAACATCGGTCGGAAGATTGTGGTTCTCGTTGTCTATTGTGAGTGTAACCTCCGCCATCTGGCTGGGCTTTCTCGTCTCGGTGCCGGAGAAGATGACGTCATCCATTCTCGATGCACGCAGCGTCTTCGTCGACTGCTCGCCGAGTACCCACTTTATCGAATCCACGATATTCGACTTGCCGCAGCCGTTCGGGCCGAGAAGCGAAGTGATTCCGTCCGTGAAATCTATATGTGTCTTATCTGCAAAACTCTTGAAACCGTTGAGTTCAAGGGACTTTAAAAACATCCTGTCTCCTAATAAAATACCTCAAAGAGTATATAGGAAAAGGCGGTAATATGGAAGTTGAACTTTTCCCGGACGGGACAAAAGAGAAGAATATCATATGCGGAACAGACGAAGCGGGACGCGGACCGCTCGCGGGTCCCGTTGTTGTCGCTTCCGTAATACTTTCCGAAGACTTTCCCTTCGACTGTCTCGATGACTCGAAGAAACTTACTGAAAAGGAAAGGGAGAAAGCCGAGAAGATAATAAAGGAAAAGGCCGTCTGCTACTCCGTGAAGGCCGTCAGTCACACGGTCATCGACGAGATCAACATCCTCAACGCTTCCCTCAAAGGTATGAAGGAGACAGCAGAAGCTGTCTTTTCCTCCCATCCCTTCGACATTCTTCTCTGTGACGGCAACAGAACCCCCGATGTTCCGTTCCCCGTCGAAGCAATAGTCAAGGGCGATGCACTCGTTCATGAGATAATGGCGGCAAGCATACTTGCAAAGTGCGAGCGTGACCGAATCATGAGGGAGGCCGCAGCGAAGTGGCCGCAGTACGGATTCGAAAAGCACAAAGGCTATCCGACGAAGGATCACTACAGGGCAATCGAGAAGTACGGTCCCTGCCCCATCCACCGTCTTTCGTTCAAGCTCTACAGGGATGACGAGAACCCTTCTGAGCCCACTCTTTTCTGAGTGTGATTATTTTCTTCAACATTGTTGACAATCCTCCGCCGTTTTGGGTATTATCCTTTCTGTTATGCGGTTGTGGTATAATGGCTATTACCTCAGCCTTCCAAGCTGAAGATGCGAGTTCGATTCTCGTCGGCCGCTTTGCTCCTGAAAAGGAGCATTTTTATTTGACCGGAGTCAGAATGAAGGCAATAAAAATGAGCGCCACTCCTTGCAGCGCTCAGCCCCTTGTATGAATAATCCGGATAATTCCGGCTACCCGCTTATTATACTGCCCTGTTCTCTTCCAGAAGGCTTTCAACCTTAAGCTGGACGTCAAAGGCATTTTCTACAGCCGCGAGATAGTTGTCGATAAGCTGGTTGATGAGAACGTCGACGCTCTTGTCAGCCTTCTTCGAGACACCCTCGAGCCAGGATGATGTGAAATCTGATGTTGTGAATGTGATGTACTGTTCCTTATCCATGGTGAGCCTCCCCCGACTGTGATACTGTTTAACTGTCAGCCTCTGATCGAATTCTCGTTCTTCATAGAATCATAAGCGAATTCAACATCTTCAAGATAACCGTCGATGAGAAGGTTGATGAGATAGTCTACGCTTCTGTTCGTCTTCTGAGAGATAGTCCTGAGCCAGTCCATTTTTCCTGCCGTTGTGCTGAATGTGATATTTTCCATGTGTCTTTTTCTCCTTGACTAAAATATAGCACAGCACTATCTCTTTTCATCGTCAAAAATTGTAAATAATGAAGGCTCTTTTTGCCCCTTTTCGGGGGCTTTGTTAAATCTTTAAAGTAATTGTAAAGCACTTTCAGAAGAGTTTTAAAAAGCTGTTAAACGGGGCAATTTCCGTTACCCGGATAACAGAAAACAGCGTTTTCGCCGTTCTGCAGCCGTTCCACAGCCATGCGGGCTGGAGGTTCAGTAATGTCTGCTGCTGCCTTGTATTAGCGGAGGTACGTCCGCCTGGGGCGTTGAAAACGAGAGAGGGAGGCAGTCTCCTGTCTCCCTCCGGTACACCCATATATCCTAATATATATTATTTCTTGTACTCAGCTTCGAACTTCTTCA
>CAZGNN010000124.1:0-5066 GCA_964527335.1 uncultured Spirochaetaceae bacterium
CGAACAAGTCTTTGTCTTCGACAATATCCCGGAGAACGGAATACGTATCCTTCGGAGGATCCGTGTATCTGTTGATGAAGATGTATCTGCTCCAGTATGCCCATTCCTCTTCCTCTGTAGGGAAAGGATAGAAGCCTCCCGAGTACATGTCACTGAAACCGTACTTATCCCTGAAGTCACTGAAGTACCTCTCGAAGCGTTCTCCCGAATATGTGAATCCTGCGGATGTGGAGAGCCCCGATCCTGCTCCGATTACTATGCTTTCAGTTTCCGAGAGTGCCTTATCAAGGTCGCCGATGCTGCTCTTTTTCTCCGTGAGTCCCTTCAAAAACATGTGTACTCCTCTCTGGTATCTGATTATACAGTCACCGATGACCTTTTTCTAACCGGCAGTCCTCTCAATATTGCTTTTTTTGCAGATAACGGTTCTTCTCAATATTGCGTTTTTTGCAAATCTGCTATGTAACAGGTTCTGGCTTGTGACGTCAATATTAATGCATATAACAAATTAATTGAGACTGGCAATCATAATGATACCACACAGAAGGTTCAGATGACATGAATCTCACTTGAAGGGAATCAGCTTCCAGCTTCCTCCCTTTGTGTTTCCTATTCTCTCCAGATATCCGTTACTGCGCAGGAATGAGATATTGTTGCTTACAGCAGTCGTGCTTATTCCCAGTTCCTCAGAGAGCTCAGCCTTGGAGATTTTCGGATTGCTTCCGATTATTTCCAGAATCTCCTTTCTTCTGCTGTTCAGTTCTCCTCTTTCATTGGATTCTTCCTTTCTGCCTTCAGCGGATGGGGCGTCTGCATGCGTGCTGTCGGCTGTGCTGACCCTCGAGAATGGAATCGTGACAATGATTGATGTTTCGGTGAATGTGACAGCGTCCTTTCCGCAGGCCTTTGTGATTACAGGAACGCCGCGGCCGGATTTTTCACTGATGTGAAGCTGGAGGAATATCTCGGACAGCTTTTCATTGACCGGAACCGACTCTCCCCTGAAGAAGCCGTCTACAGTCTGCGCCGGAGCAAGGGAACCCCTCGAAAGTATTTCAATCCTGTCGGAGAAAACAGATATCATCGGCTCGTTGAGACCGACCCAGTAATTATGGAGAACGGCATTGACTACAGCCTCCCTGTAAGCCTCGCCGTCGAAAAGGGAAACCTCCTTCCTCTCCACGTTCCTCTCCGTCTCGTCAGTCTGGACGAGATTCAGCGTATCCCCGTACAGGAGGAGACTGTCGAGGGTGTAAAGAAGGCAGTTGTTGCCGAATTCCCTGACAGACAGAAGCCGGGAGGCCTTCGTCGTACCTTCGAAGATGGAGACACGCATAGGGATGTGAGAGTTATCGGAGAGCAGCTGTGCCAGCACATTGTAGTTGCCGTCCTTTGTTTTCAGCTTCAGATTCTTCTCGAATGTCTCGCTCCTGAGGACGATACCTCTCGAACCGTAGTAGCCGAAGAGCTTGTTGAACGTGAGGTTCTGGTATTCGGAAGTCATGGTTTCAATCGTGTTCACACGTCCGTCGAGAATACGGAAGAGATGTATCTCCCTTTTGGGATAGTTTCTGAGGCTTGTCTTCGAGCTTCCAATCCGGATGTACCGCTTCTCCTTGTATGACGTAGGCAGTTCGGATGCAGCAGGAATGATGAGAACGACGACCTTCTTTCCCCCGATTTCGATATCTTCGAATCTGAAGTTGATGCTTGGAGAGAGGTTTCTCGCCAGGTAGTTCTGATAGGGTTCACTGTTGTGATTGCAGTACTGGCTGAATGTCGTACCTACGATTTCATGGGTTGCATCATTGATTCCCCAGATGAAGTATCCTTCCTCCTGATAGTGGAATGCGGCGGCGTTGGAGATTGCACTGACGTACTCCCCGAGTTCATCGGGTCTGAACCAGTTTTCCTTGAATTCATACCACTCCTGCTCACTCTCCGAGCTGATAAGTTCCATAATCTTCTCTTTAAGACCCATGAGTATCCTCCATGTCTTACAGCCTTATTTATCAACCTGAAAGCAGAATCTGTCAACTTATTTATCAACCTGCGGGGGATTATCTATCAACTTTGGATGGTTATTCATCAACCTGTGGCGGATTATCTGTCAACCTGGAAGGTACCTTGCGTCGTGGAAGCGGGCCTTTCTCCTGCAGTGCTGTCCTGTGTGGAACAGAGAATATGCAGAAACGGGATGACAGGGTGCAGAAGAGGCTGGTAGGAATAGTGCAAAAGTATGACGAAAGCGATTTTTGTCACAGTTAAGTTTATGTAAAGAAGACAGTTGCAGTTCGGATATGTGAAAAAGTGACACTTTTTGAATACGTTTTTATCCAATGAGTGAGCGTTATAATTTTACAGATTCACGACAGAATTTTATCCGTATGAATTCCAGAAAAATTGTCACTATTACAGAATTCGGAGCCAGGGGTGACGGCTCGTGGGACAACTCGAAGGCCTTTGAGGAGGCATTCAGAGAGCCCGGCGTGACCGTAACCGTGCCTGCGGGCATATGGCTTACGGGACCGGTAACACTCAAGTCAGATTCCACTCTCATCATCGAGAGCGGTGCTGTCGTGAAGTTCATACCCGAACCCGAACGCTATCTCCCCGTATATACAAGATGGGAGGGGGTGAGATGCTATGCGATGCATCCGCTTCTCTATGCCGAGAATGCAGAGAACGTGACTGTGGAAGGTGACGGTGTCATCGACGGAAGCGGAAGAAGATGGTGGGAGCTTCTCTGGGACAAGAAGAAGCGTAATGCAGGTCCCGAGACCGAGTACGAGAAGAAGCTTGCCGCTCTCAATCCCGGCTACGAGAACGAGCCCTCTGGCGGCGGCGGAAGACAGATGCAGTTCCTGCGCCCGGCTTTCGTACAGTTCAACAACTGCACTGACGTGACACTCAGGGGAATCAAGATAATCGAGTCTCCGTTCTGGACTGTTCATCCGATTTTCTCTCATAACGTCAAGATTGACGGCATCACGATATTCAATCCCGCAGACAGTCCCAACACCGACGCAATCGACGTCGACTCCTGCACCGGTGTCTCCATAACACGCTGCTACATCAACGTCGGAGATGACGGCATCACGATAAAGAGCGGGGCCGGAGAGGACGGACTCAGGGCAGACAGGCCCACATACAATGTCCTTGTCGACTCGTGCACGGTCTCTTCCGCACACGGCGGTGCCGTAATCGGAAGCGAGACGGCGGCAGGAATCAGGGATGTGGTCTTCTCCAACTGTTCATTCATCGGAACCGACAGGGGAATAAGAATAAAGACGAGACGCGGCCGCGGCGGCACGATCGAGAACCTCACGTTCCGCAACATCTCCGTCGACAGCTGTCTCTGCCCGTTCACATTCAATATGTATTATAAGTGCGGAGCAACGGACGACGGCGTATTCTCCCTCGATCCGCTTCCCGTCAGGAGCGATACTCCCCGTATCAGGAACATCGTTATAGAGAACGTCACGGCAACGGACTGCAGAAGCAGCGCAGGCTTCATCGTCGGGCTTCCGGAGTCCCCGATCGAGGATGTCACGATCCGCAACTCCTTCTTCTCGGTCAATACGTCATCGGATGAGGAACCGAAGGTGTCGGAGATGTACCGCGGGCTTCCGGATGTGAAGGAGAAGGGCGTCAGGGTGCGCTTTGCGTCCCTCAAGCTCGAGAATGTGGTAGTCGAGGGAGTGAAGAAACTCCTCGTCGAAGAGTAAAAGGGTACATTGCACGATTCTGACAACTCTATGAACAGTTACGACTACTGTTTGCGGACCGGAAAAGTGCAATTTAAGATTTATCGCAGGTTGTAAAAGAGAGATGGAAAGAGAAAGGAGTCTTACGGGCTACAAGTCAGCCGACCTGATGATCTGGGTCGTCATGCTCGGAGTGTTCGAGACTCTCATAGGAAAGGCTGGCTCATCCTGGTTCAGGAATCAGCCGTATATTTTTTCCCTCGTTCCCGCCCTCTCTGTTATAATCTACATGAGATGGTCGCTCTGGGGTGTCATGTATGCCGCCATCGGAGGGCTTTTCACGTCACTGGCACTGTCAGCGGGATGGAAGCAGATGATCATCTACATTATCGGGAACATGCTTTCTTTCCTGGTTTTTCCGGTCATGAAGGCTCTCGGTAAGGAGAAGGTAAGAACGAGCTTCTTTCTTTCGGCATTGTGTGCCGTCCTCACGGCGCTTACGATGCAGGCGGGAAGGGGCCTTGTGTCGCTTTGTATGGGGTCAGGCCTTAGAAGTGTTGTTGATTTCATCACCACCGATGCCCTCAGCGGAGTATTTGCGGTGATAATCACTTCAATTGTACGCCACAGGGACGGCGTTTTCGAGGACCAGATGACATACCTGGTGAGACTGAAAAGAGAAGAAGAGGAGAAGAAGAATGAAGGTCACAGCTTCTGATTATCTTGATTACGATGAAAGTACCGGTACCTGGCACGAGAACAGTGAACAGAAGGTAAGGGACGATGTGGAGAAGCACTACTGGCTCCATGTGGGACGCGCAGTCGTCAAGGACTGGCGTCTCTACGTCATGCTTGTCCCGATGCTCCTTGTCTTCCTTTTCTGGAGATACTTCCCGATGTACGAACTCCTCGGATGCTTCAAGGTTTCCGATGAGGTCCTGCCGGTTTCCCAGCAGCTCTTCTCGGGCTTCTCGTACTTCAGAAGACTTCTTGTCGGCGGAGACGCACTCTCCGCAGAGTTCTGGAGAGCACTCCGCAACACGTTCCTGCTCTCTTTCTACGGTCTCTGCTTCGGCTTCCCCGTTCCGATCATCCTCGCTCTCTTCTTCAACGAGGTGAGAAGTAACATTGCCAGAAGCGTCTATCAGGTTCTGACATATCTTCCGAAGTTCATGTCGACCGTCGTCATGACTTCCCTTGTCACCATGCTTGTGAAGCAGGGCTCGCTCACGACAAGCTACGGTGTCATCTCACAGCTCCTGGAGGCTGTCGGCCTCATCAGCCACGAGACGGCGAACTCGGGTCTTCTCAATAACCCGAACTTCTTCCGCGGCATCTATCAGCTCAGCGGCATCTGGG
>CAZGNN010000125.1:0-5057 GCA_964527335.1 uncultured Spirochaetaceae bacterium
GATGCCGTTACCCCGCTTATCGCAAAGGGGGAAGTCGACATCGCATGCATTCCCGCTAATCTTGCTGCCGTTCTCTACAACAACACGGGAAAGATTCAGGTCGTTGCAGTCAACACTCTCGGAGTACTCTATCTCGTGGGTTCCTCGGACCTTGAAATCAACAGCATTGAAGACATAAAGGGAAGGACAATCTACGCCTCCGGTAAGGGTTCGACACCGCAGTATGCAGTTGAGACCATCCTCGCAGGCTACGGCCTTGTGGATGGAGTCGATGTCACGGTCGAATGGAAGAGCGAACACGCGGAGTGCGTCGCCGCGCTTCTCTCGGACAGCGAAGCCCTTGCCGTGCTTCCGCAGCCGTTTGTCACATCCGCGATGATGAGTAACTCGTCCCTCGTTCTCATTGCTGATCTCAACGACCTCTGGAAAAGTCTCTCAGGAACATCCCTCATAACGGGTGTCACTGTCGTCAGGAAGGAATTTGCAGAAAACAATCCCGAAGCGGTAGACGCATTCCTCACCGAGTATGCCGCTTCTGCCGACTGGGTCAACAGCAACACGGAGGAAGCGGCCGCTCTCATCGAGAAAGCCGGAATCATAAAGGCTCAGGTTGCACAGAAGGCCCTTCCGAAGTGCAATATCGTGGTATGGACAGGCGATAAACTCAAGACCAATCTTTCAGTCTACCTCAAAGCGCTGTATAATCAGAACCCGAAGAGTGTAGGCGGCTCTGTACCAGGTGAAGACTTCTACTATTAAGGGAAAGAAATATCATTACATTGCGGCAGTCCTCATATGGATTGCCGTCTGGGCATTCCTCTCCGCAGTCGTCGGGGAGGAGATTTTTCTGCCCTCTCCCCTGAGTACACTGAAGTCACTGGTGTCCCTTCTCCCGACTGCAGCATTCTGGAAGGCTGTCTCCTTCACGCTCTCCCGTGTCGTTTTGGGAATTCTCCTCTCATTCATTCTTGCGTTCGTACTGGGGGTGCTTTCCTCATTCTCAAGCCCTCTCGAGATATTCCTCTCTCCTCTCATAAAGGCGATGAGAAGCGTCCCCGTCGCCTCCATAATCATACTGACTCTTCTATGGGTGAAGAGCCGGAACCTCTCCGTTGTCATTTCATTTCTGATGGTCTTCCCGATTATCTACTCATCCGTTCTTTCGGGGATGAAGGACACATCACCTCTTTTACTGGAGATGGCAACGAACTATTCGGTCACCGTGAGGAAGAAGATAAGATACATCTACATTCCCTCTCTCTTCCCGTACGTCAGGACAGGAGTGAGGAACGCAGTGGGACTCGCGTGGAAGAGCGCCATCGCTGCTGAGGTTATCGGTCTTCCGTCCTCCTCGATAGGCTCCTCGCTATACGAATCGAAGGTCTACCTTCTCACATCCGACCTCTTTGCCTGGACTATCGTGATAGTCATTCTCTCATCCGTCTTCGAGAAGGTGACGCTTCTTCTTCTCGATATTACCGAAAGGAGGGTTCTGAAATGAAGATAGACATCAGGGAAAAGAGATTCGGCGGGAAGCTGATCTTCTCATCCTTCTCTCTCGATATTCCCTCCCGCTCCTCTCTCTTCATAACAGGCGAAAGCGGAAGGGGAAAGACGACGCTCCTGAGGATGATGGCAGGGCTCGACAGGGACTATGAGGGAACAATCGAATCGGAGAAGGCCGTAATGCTCTTCCAGGAGGACAGACTTGTGGAGAACATGGGGGTACTCTCGAACCTTCTTCTCGTGACGGACGACAGGAAGGAGGCACTCTCCCTTCTTGAGAGAGCCGGACTCAAGGGAGAGGAGAACAGCATCGTGTCCTCTCTCTCCGGCGGCATGAAGAGAAGGGTGAGCATCGTGCGCCTTCTGCTTCTCGAGAGTGATGCCTATCTCCTTGACGAGCCGTTCTCGGGACTTGACAGCGAGACGAAGAAGACGGTTGCCGCCATCATCAGGGATAAGACTGAGGATAAGACAGTAGTCGTCGTGTCACACACGGATGAGGACGCTGATTTACTGGGGTGCAATCAGAAAATAACGCTCTGAAAAGGGAACAGGTAGAACTCCATTCCTTTTCAGCTGATTTCTGCACTCCCTTGAGATTATCTTCTTTTACTGCAAGCAGTTTTACCGGAACTGACGGTTGCAGTCACATTACAGTAACGGTACGTGAAGCACCTCTTTTGTATAGTTCTACTTTTCTCTTCCTGGGAAAAAGTGATTCCTTCTTCCGAGACTTCAAAAAGAGAGATAAAGATTGTAGACTTGTTCCATGAAAGAAACAAAACTACCATCATGGGACCTTGCGTCCATATATCCATCGGTTGACAGTAAAGAATTCAATGACGACATCGAGCGTATCTACGCTCTTTCGAAGGAGCTCAAGGAGAAGAGCCGGGATAAGTCCGTTCCTCTCATCGACCTGTTGAAGAAGCGTGACTCCCTCATGGCACTTACCGTGAACGTCGGAGCATACAGCTACACGTCATTCTCTGTCGCAACGGATGACCCGAAGGTCCTTGCCGCATATTCGAAGGCCGACAAAGCCGAGACTGCCGCAAGCGATGCCGACACAGTCTTCTCCTACTACGTTGCAGAGAGAAAGGATGAGTTCGACAGCCCCGAGCTTAAGGATTACGCACTCTTTCTGAAGGAAGCTGAAATCAGCAGGAGTCACATGATGAGCCTCGAGGAGGAGAGCCTCGCCAACGAGATGCTCACCGTTTCCTCGACAAGCTGGGGTAAGCTCCAGCAGACGGTCACGGCTTCCATCAAGGATAACGGCAAGACACTGACGCAGCTCAGGGGTATGCAGTCGTCTTCCGACAGAGCAGTGAGGAAGGATGCATTCGAAAGGGAAGTGAAGATCCTGAAGGACAATGAAATTGCTTTGTCTGCAGCCCTCAACGGCGTCAAGGGGACGGCACTTCTCCTTGAGAAGAGAAGAGGCTGGAAGGAACCCATCGACCGCTCTCTCTTCTATTCGCGTATTACGCATAAGACTCTCGATGCCCTTATTTCGGCACTCGAGGATTCGAGACAAATGTTCCGCGACTACCTCAATACAAAGGCAAAGCTCCTCGGACTCGAGAAACTCGACTGGTACGACATAACGGCACCGGTTGGAAAGGTGAGCATGAGCTACACCTGGGAAGAAGCGAAGAAAATCGTCACGGACTGCTACACCCGATTCTCTCCGGAGGTCGGCGCATTCATCAAAAATGCCTTTGACCATAACTGGGTGGACCCGGAATCACACGAAGGAAAGATCGGCGGCGCATACGACATCTCGTTCCCCCTGAAGAAGGAGAGCAGGGTGATGATGAACTGGGAAGGCTCCTATGACAGCGTGTGCACGCTTGCGCACGAACTCGGACACGCCTACCACGACTCTGTCGTGAAGGACTACCCGATGAGCCAGCAGAATTATCCGATGACGCTTGCGGAGACTGCCTCAATCTTCGGTGAGACCACAATCTTCCAGGAAGTCCTGAAGACTGCAACGCACGACGAACAGCTCGGAATCATCGAGGCATTCGTAGCATCTGCCTGCCAGGTATGTATAGACATACTCTCACGCTTCTACTTCGAGAGAAGCGCATTCGAGGCAAGAAAGGACGGAGACGTCACACCGTCCGAGTTCTGCCGACTTATGACGAAGGCACAGGATGACACATACGGCGATGCCGTTGCCGTCAAGCATCCGTACATGTGGGCAGTAAAGGGCCACTACTACTCTGAAGGTTTCTCCTTCTATAACTATCCGTATGCATTCGGCCAGCTTTTCGCTCTCGGCCTCTATGCTTCGAAGGACAGTGTCCCCGATTTCCCGGCGCACTACAGAGAGGTTCTCTCTATGACAGGACGCTTCTCTGCTGAGGAAGTCGCCGCTGCTGCCGGCTGTAACATCGAGGACAAGGAATTCTGGATGAAGGGAATCCGCCTTATCGGGGAATATGCCGAGAAACTCAAAGAATGGCTCTGAAGATTGAAAAGCTGATCTCCTCCGCCAGGGGAATGGGGTACGACAACGGGAGAACCGTTCTCGTTCCCGATACGCTCCCCGGCGAGGAGGTGGAATACAGGATAAAGAGGGAGAGAAAGGGCGTCATCGAAGGGGAGGTGACGGAAGTTGTCACAACTTCTCCCCTCCGTGTAAAGCCTCTCTGTCCTCTCTACGGAAAGTGCGGGGGATGTGATTTCCAGACTGTTTCCCCCTCAGATTCCGCATCCCTCAAATGTGATATCGTGAAGGATAACCTCCTTCGCCTCGGAGGAGTGGAGACTCTTCCTCCGTTCCTTACACCAGTGTATGGTGAGACAGAGGGCTACAGGAAGAGAGCGAGAATCCACGTCAATCCGAAGACAGGGGAGGCGGGATTCCTGGAGAGAGAATCCTCCAGGCTTGTACGTGTCAGACACTGCCTTCTTCTCGACGACAGGATAAACGCACTCCTCGAAGAGGATAAGGGAACACTGTATAAGGAAGCGCGTGGCCTCATGTTCGAGAACAGGGTGAACAGGGACACGGGACTTGTAGAAGTTCCCGTCTTCGCCGGCGACGACGGCCTTTCCTTCGGCGACAGAAGCGTCAGGATAACGCTCGGCGACATAGAGTACCATGTGACTGCCAATGTCTTCTTCCAGTCCAACCCTCTTGTTTTCACGAAGATTCTTGATTACGTCAAATCCCGCACCGTCGGAGATACCGTGATGGACCTCTACAGCGGAGTGGGGACATTCTCCGCTCTCTTCAACAATACAGATAAGACAGTCTGGGCCGTGGAAAGGGAGAAAAAATGCCTTACACTGGCGAAAAAGAACGCCCCGAAGGCTCTCTCCTACACAGATGACTGTGCGAAATGGGTGACAAGAGGAGCGAAGACTCACGTCGACACAGTCATCGTGGATCCTCCCCGTACCGGCCTCGACAGAGCAGTCATCGACATGATAGGAAAATGGAACCCCGAGAGGGTGATCTACGTTTCCTGCGACCCTGTGACGATGTGCCGTGACATAGCACTCTTCACAACTCACAGAGTCGAGGAAGTCTC
>CAZGNN010000126.1:0-5047 GCA_964527335.1 uncultured Spirochaetaceae bacterium
GATTATTGATAAGCGAGGCTTCCTCAGACGGGGAAGCCTTATTCTTCAGCTCTTTTCAAGGAGCGCGATTATCGTATCGGGATCGTCGGGAGTATCTTCAGTTTCCCCCTCGTCCCTATCATCGTCAGACGGCACAGGACTGAAATCGAGAGAGGAAAGATACAGTCCGTACTCCTCGTCATCGAAGGTATAATGAAACTCCTTCTCCTCTTCTTCGTCATGCTCATCGCGGGAAACAGGCTTCTTTCTCTTTCTTCCTTTCGCCTTCGATGCCTTAACGGAAATGAGGACTATGAGGAGAATGACAAGAAGGGCACCGAGTCCCATGAGAATCTGAAAAACGGGAAGTTTCTCCCCATCCGTCTTTTCCTCTACGGAAGCGGCACTCTCACTGACGGACAGAGAAGACGGAATCTCCTTCACAGCAGCGACATCGGAAGATTCATTCGCCACAGCAGTAACCGCCGTTTCCTCTCCGGTCTCCTCTTCCTTCGAAACAAGTTCTCCGTTTTCATAGAGAGGAGTAAGGGACGGGAGGTCCTCGTCATCTGCGGTTATCGGGGAAATCGTCACAGAGGATGTCTCTTCATTCTTTTCAGCAGTTTCAGTTACGGGAGCATCAATCTTCTCGACTTCCTTGTGGATACGCTTGAAATCAACACTCTTACATGAGAAGAGCCCTGTGACAAGGAGGATTATCACGAGAAATTTCACCTTCTTCATTTCTCACCTCCTGCCTTCACGGTATCACCATCAACCGTAATACCGTCAATACTCATCAGAATCCTGTCAAGTTCCGGGTACCTCGACTTCAGGACAACGCTGTAGCCGCAGCAGGAGCCGAGGCTGTTGTAGAGTTCCCCTTTCCCGATTTCTCCCTTCCGTCTTATTATGGTCTCGAGACCGTTCTTCAGCTCCTCGGGAGCGATGTGGGAGAAATCACGCATGAGCGAGGCGCGCCTGAAAGGATAATCCCTTTCTTCTGTCGGGTAGACAAAGCCCCCGCGGCGCACGAACGATATTCCTTCAAGACTTTCCATAGCCTTCTTATAGCTTTCCACCGTTTCCGGCGTAAGGTACTCTTCTCCTCCGAGGAACGAGAGTCTCTTCATGAGGTCACGCTCGAAGACGGGAGCTTCCCTCCCGACAACGCTCTTCATGAAATCTCCGAATGACGGGGACGAGAAGGAATCCACGGAGAAGGACTGAGCTTCACTTCTGAGGTCAAGAGGAGTATAAAGGGGAAATACGGTGTCTTCCTTCTTCTCCTCTTTCTTTTCCTCTTCCTTCCTTTCCATCAGAGACCTGAGGTTTTCATCACGGGAGTAGAGAGAGCTCAAGGCCTTCTTCACGAGGGCCTTTCTGAATGCCGGGATGATGTCATCTTTTCCAATACGACGTGAAAGAGCTTCGTCTATGAATGAAATGATGCCGTTCTTCTTCGCTTCATTCACGACCGGGGCCGCATTCTTCCATTCATAACGCAGAGCGTCGCTTTCCCCTGCCCTGTGGAAACGGTCCTCCAGGGAGGAAAGAGGAAGGGACTTGAGATCAGCAGCACTTCCGTCCCAGGATGAAAGCAGGGACTCGAATGACGAACTGTACTTTCCCCAGATGGTGTTGAGACCCGTGTAGAAGATGTATGCCTTCTTCTTCGCGTCCTCCCATTCTTCATTCTTCACCGAGGTAAGAACTCCGTAATCTCTCTCCGTTATCGTTTCGAGAAGTGCCTTTGCGTCCTCGCCCACAGTCTTCCAGTCTGTCTTCCATCCCGAGTATGACACAAACGACGGGGAGATCTCCTCTTCCTTCTTCCTGTAGTCTCTTCTTGCCTTCCTGTAATCGAGGACAAGAGAAGTCAGAGCCCTGAGTTCTCCCTCCGTGAGATGTCCGCCGTCCTTCTTTGCCGTCTCTATCCTCTTTCTTGTCTCCCGGTATTCTGTGCTTTCCCTCGAAAGTGTTCCCTTCCAGAAGGATCTGTCAATGAGGAAGATGTCATCCGAATAATACTGGAGTATATGATCTCTTGCTCTCTTCACGCTGAGAGCGAGGAGCTCGAGTTCCCCGAGAGCCTTTATGTACCGGACAAGGTTCTCTCTTTCAAGGAGGGACGGAGAGAGAAGCTCCGAGAGCGATATGATCTTTACTAGTCCGCTCATCCTTTCCGCTTCACGTATTGTATTGAAGGTTATTCCCCAGTCACTCTTCATGTCCTCGGCAAGGACAATGAGGTCATGTGCCATATCTTCGCTGTCGAGGAGCCTGAGACGAAGTGAATTCTCATCCCGGCTGTCAGTATATGGTGCCGAATAACCGTACCACGGGTCGGTGCGGTAATCATAATAAGCGTCCGTAAGAGATGAACGGATGTAATCGGATATTATCCTTTCACTCTCCCCGTCGTATTTAAGAAGGGGAATATCGGGTGCGGACTTCACTTCATCCCACAGCGACAGAAGATACCCCGCTCTCTCATCAATATCATGAGAGTCCTTTTCAGTCCTTGTTTTCATGAGGGAAATGAATGCATCGTCCAACATAGCTCTCATCTTACCATCACTTTCCCGTTTTAAAAAGGTTAAAGAGCTCCACGAAAGGAGCAAAAAGAATCTGGAATGAGGACCTGAGGCCGCTTGTGAGGAGAACAACCTTCTTGAGCGCGAAGACCGAGAGTGCTATGAGAGCCAGCCGGATGAGGAACATCAGAAGCGTACGGCCGAAGTTCTTCACAAGAAGCGTCTGCGTAGCCGTGTCATTCTTTATCCTCCTGACGCCGCATCTGACGGCAGCCTCCCTGAGTGTCGGATTCTCCGCCGTGTCACGGAAGAAGACGGCGACGACACCTCCCTCGAGACCGTCGGATATGTACGCCTTCACGAAATGGTAAACCTTCGGAACGGTTTTGATTATCGAATGGATGAAGAAGCCGTATGAGAGGAGCATCGAAAGAGAGGAAAGGACAAGATAGAAAGCCCCGTCATCCTTCATGCTGAAGAAAAAGAGCGACATGGCAAAGAGCGAGAATGATATGAGGCTCTTCACGCCCTTCTTGAGGAGCATCAGCTTCAGCGCATCCTCAAGCGCACGCATCGCTATCTTTTTCGCCTCTGTCTTCACAGCGTCGGAATATACATCGACCCTGTCCACGATTCTGTAGAGTTTCGAATCCCTGACGGAGGGATTGTCGCGGGCAGCCTCATCGAGCGCGCTGTGGAACGAGGAGACGAAGGCCTTCGCACCCTTCAGCCCCTTCTCGATGCCGGTGGCAGCTCTCTCGACCTTCGCTTCCTTTTCGTCAACGACAACAGGTTCAACTGTTTCCTCCTCTTTCTTTATGAGAGATGTGTCGACAGAGAACATCGAATCGAATGCGGGAAGAATATCCTCCGGGCACTCTTTTCTTATTTCGAGGAGCTTTTCCTTCGAGAATGAGGATACCGTCTTCACGATTAGACTTATCATGCCCGTGATTACGAAGACGTCGTCGAGAAGCCCCGCCCCGGCGATTATGTCAGGAATTGCGTCGACAGGGAGAACAAGATATAGAACGGCAACTGCGGCGGGAACCGCAACCGGAAGCCCCCAGACCTTCGGATGTTTTGCAATGAAGAAGAGTACCCTGATTCTGTCCCAGATTCCCTTCAGTGCCTTTCTCGAGCTGTACTTTGCAGCCTTCTTTTCGGCTTCTTCTATTTCGCTCTCGGGATAGCTCTCCTCGACTCTGGAACTTATGGACGCGGCAACGGAGGAAGCCTTCGCCTCCTCGGCGGCAGTGAGTCCGCTTTCCTTCTTTCTGAATATGTTTCTTATACCCCGTCCGGTCTTCATGACTCCATTGTAACCCCGAACGGGGGTCAGGAACAGCTGTTTGTTGAGAGATATGTTCTTCTCATGCCTTACCTTTTCCGTCACGAATGATTATCTGACGGGTAAAGGTCTGCTGCTCTGATTCCTTCTTTCCCGTTTTCCGGTAAAACATCAGTCAGAAAAGACCATACGCCCTTGACGGACAGCCGTAACGCCCCGAACAATAGATGTGTAGGATTCTACAAAGGAGAATTTATGAAGAAAAACTTCAGGAGACTTGTCTCCCTGATGCTCGTTCTCTTCACGCTCTTCACACTCCCGGCACAGGGAGCAGCTGCAGCGAAGGGAGAATACAGCGGAAAGACAGTCATATTACATTCAAACGACGTACACGGCGCAGTCGAAGGCTACGCATACATCAAGGCACTCAGGGACGACTTTGAGGAAAAGGGAGCCAGCGTCATTCTCGTTGATGCAGGTGACTTCAGCCAGGGTACGACATACGTCAGCACATCAAAGGGACAGGATGCTGTCACGATGATGAACGCCGCAGGCTACGACGTTGCCACGCTCGGCAACCACGAGTTCGACTACGGCTACGCACAGCTGAGGGAAAACCTCGACAAGGCTGACTTCAAGGTCCTCTGCGCAGACGTGTTCAACGAAGACGGTTCACCCATCTATGACTCTGGCGTCATCTTCAGAATCGGCTCACTCAGAATCGGATTCTTCGGACTCGAGACTCCGGAAGCCCAGACAAAGGCAAACCCGGCTCTCATCAAGGGTCTCAGGTTCCTTTCCGGAGATGACATGTACAGCCAGACACAGGCTGTCGTCGATGCTCTCAGGGCTAAGGGTGCAGATATAGTAATCGGACTCGTGCACCTCGGAGTAGACGGCGAAAGCACCCCCAACAGAAGCACGGACCTCTGGGCTCACACAAGCGGTATAGACGCTCTCATCGACGGCCACTCCCATACAGTTATGGAAAAGGGTGATAACGGAGAAAGCATCCAGTCGACAGGAACGGCATTCGCAAACATCGGCGTCATCGTAATCGACAATGCAACAAAGACCATCGAAGACAATTACCTCATCCCGACCGACGGTCTCGATAAGGACGAAGAAGTCGCAGCGGAAGCACAGGCCATCGTCGACAGAGTCAACGCCGAATACGGCATCGTGTTCGCATCCTCTCTTGTCGAACTCAACGGCGACAGGGAACCGGGTAACAGAACAG
>CAZGNN010000127.1:0-5005 GCA_964527335.1 uncultured Spirochaetaceae bacterium
AAGTCGGAGGCATCAAATGGCTGCACCACTTACCAAAGACCTGAAAAGGGTTCTCATCAGCGAAGAGCAGATCGCGAAAAGAGTCGACGAGCTCGCAGAAGAAATCAACAATCACTACAGGGATATTACAGAACCGCTGGTACTCGTGGGAGTACTCAAGGGTTCGGTATTCTTCCTCGCAGACCTTGCACGCAAGATTACGGTACCGCACATCGTGGACTTCATCGCAATCTCCAGCTACGGCGCAAAGGGTGACAAGAGAGGAGAGGTAAGATTCCTGATGGACACGAGAGAGAGCATCACGGACCGTCCCGTTCTCATCGTCGAGGATATTCTCGACAGCGGACACACGCTCGACTATCTCACGAAGAACTTTCTCGCACGTCACCCCGTCTCTGTCGAGAAGGCCGTGTTTTTAGACAAGCCGGGCCGTCACGAAGTCGACGTATCTATTCAGTATAAGGGTTTCGACATCCCGGATGTCTGGGTTGTCGGATATGGACTCGACTATAAGGAGGAGTACCGCACTCTCCCTTATATAGCAGAAATGATTCCGCGCGAATAAAGGAAGGAAAGAATGGCTGTCAATTGTGTTGTAGGTCTCCAGTGGGGAGACGAGGGAAAGGGACGTATCGTCGATTATCTTGCACAGGATGCAGATATGGTAATCCGCTATCAGGGCGGTGACAATGCAGGACATACCGTAGTCAACGAGTACGGCAAGTTCGGTCTTCACATTCTGCCGTCGGGCATCTTCAATCCCGATACGATGAACATCGTAGGCGCAGGAACCGTTGTCAACTTCGACAGGATGCACAGTGAAATCGAGGACATCGAGAAGAAAATCGGCAGAAAGCTGGACAACATCTTCATCGACGTCAGGGCTCACGTCATTCTCCCCTACCATATGGCTCTCGACGGAGCTGAAGAGGGAAAGAGGGCCGAGAAGGACAAGATCGGTACCACCAAGAGAGGTATCGGGCCATGCTATCAGGATAAGGCTGCGCGTAGCGGAATCAGGGCCGGGGACCTCCTCAACTGGGACTTCCTCGTGAAGAGACTCGAAGCGAACCTCTCCAAGAAGAACAGGGAACTCGAGTACTACGGACTCGACACATACACGCTCGACGAGCTTCTCGAGAAGTGCAGGGCATGGAAGGATGAGTTCGGCTCCCACATCATCGACACGACAACCGTCGTGAGGGACGCAGTTGAGGGCGACAAGAAGATCCTCCTTGAGGGCCAGCTCGGAATCATGAGAGACAACGACTGGGGTATCTACCCGTATTCGACATCATCCAACCCGACATCAAGCGGCGCATGCAACGGTGCAGGAATCCCGCCGAGAGCAATAAAGAAGGTCTACGGAGTTGCAAAGGCATACTCGACAAGTGTCGGCGGCGGCCCGTACATGACGGAGCTCTTCGACGAAGACGGCGAGAAGCTGAGAGACATCGGTCACGAATACGGAGTCACGACAGGCAGGCCCAGACGCTGCGGCTGGTTTGATGCGGTTGCAACGGACTATGCATGCTACATGAACGGAGTAACCGATGTATGTCTCACAAAAATTGATGTCCTTGATACATTCAGGACAATCAAGGTCTGCACAGGCTACATGATTGACGGAGAGTACTACTCCTATCTTCCGGACACTGCTCACCAGGAGAAGGCAAAGCCGGTCTACAAGGAATATGAAGGCTGGATGACTCCGACTACGGAATGCAGAACCTGGGAAAGCCTTCCCGAGAAGTGCAGGGAATACATCCTCAGCGTCGAAAAGCTCATCGGTGCTCCCATCACTCTCATCTCCGTCGGTCCCGAAAGAGATCAGCTCATCATAAGGAATAAATAAAACCATGGATTACGACCACTCAGTTTTCATCTCACCTTTCACATGGCGCTACGGCTCGGAAGAAATGAAGGGAATCTTCTCCGAGGAGCATAAACGGAAGCTTCTCAGGAAAGTCTGGATAGCCCTCGCAAAGGCGGAGATGAAGGCCGGGCTCGTAACGGAGGAACAGGTGGATGAACTTGTCGCCCACAAGGACGATATCGACATCGACAGGGCAACTGAAATCGAAAGTGTCATCCACCACGACCTCATGGCCGAGATAAAGACCTATGCCGAGCAGTGTCCGAAGGCCGGCGCGATTATCCACCTCGGCGCCACAAGCATGGACGCTCTCGACAACGCCGATGCCGTCAGATACAGAGAAGCACTTCTTCTCACGCTGGCTCATCTCGATGATGTCATCAGGGCCCTGAGGAAAAAGACGGAGGAGACGAAGGACACCATCACGATGGCCTTCACCCATATACAGCCGGCGGAGGTGACGACAGTCGGATACAGACTGAGTCAGACTCTCCAGGACCTCCTCGACGACAGGGAAGACCTCGTGAATATGATTCACCGCATAAAGGGAAAGGGAATGAAGGGAGCCGTCGGAACGGCTGCCTCCTACTCCACCCTCACCGAAGGAACCGGCATCACGGCGATGGAACTCGAGAAGGCGGTGATGGATGAACTCGGCCTCAAGGCATTCGATGTCTCGACGCAGACATATACCAGAAAGCAGGACCTCAGAATCGTGGAGACGCTTTCGCACATCGCGGCGACACTCCATAAGTTCAGCCAGGACTTCCGTGTACTGCAGTCCCCTCCGATCGGGGAGTTCAGCGAGCCGTTTTCAAAGATGCAGGTGGGATCCTCGGCAATGCCCTTCAAGCGTAACCCCATCCTCAGCGAGAAGATATGCTCCCTTTCCCGCATTGTGGAAGACGCCTACAGTGCAGCATGGCAGAATGCGGCGGCGGCATTCCTCGAGAGAACGCTCGACGACTCCGCCAACAGGCGCATCTTCATCCCCGAGAGTTTTCTGGCCCTCGACGAGATGCTGATTACCGAGAAGAAGATAGTTGAAGGCATGCAGATTCATCCGGCAGCGACGAAGAGGCTTCTCGATAACTATGCCATCTTCGCTTCAACGGAAAGGCTGCTGATGGAACTCGGAAAGAGAGGCGCCGACAGACAGGCGATGCACGAGGTCATAAGAGAGGACAGTCTCAAAGCCTGGGCTCTTGTCCAGGAAGGAAAACCCAATCCCCTGAAGGATGAACTCATGAACAACCCGGAGATTCTGAAGTACCTTTCAGGAGAGGAAGTTGAAAAGACGCTCGACGCCTCCGCTTATATCGGAGATGCGGTCTCAAGAACGGAAATCGTACTAAAGAGAGCCGAGAAGGCCCTTGACGAGTGAGAGTATCTCACTGCTCTCCTGTGTGAAAGTCCCCCTGAAAAGGGGGTCTCTTCCGCCGCCGCGGAGAGAGAGTGGTGCTTTCAGTGAGTTGAAATCATCCTTTGTTCCCACATACATGAATCGGTTTCCGGGGCCTGTGATGAAGATTCTCCTTTCCTTCTCCTCACATGCCTTCTCTATGAGAGCATCAAGGTCATATTCAGTCGAATAGACGACAGGACTCTCCGTATGTGAGAGAAATTCATTTTCCGCGGCAGTCTTCTCGAGAGCCTTCACACGGTGTCTCAGGTCTCTGTTCTCCTCGAGAAGATGACGGGCAGCCCCCACAAGAGTCGAAGCATCAGACGAGAGGAGAGCTCCCGCCTCAGCGACTGCAGATGCATTCTCACGCCTCAGGGCAACAGCCTTCTTTCCCACTCTCCAGACTGTTCTCGAATGCGAACGGATGGTATCTTCACCGACGAAGACAAGTTCCCCGATCTGCCCCAGCGTCGAAAGATGAACGCCTCCGCACGGAACGGCATCCTGGCCCTCGATGAATACAACCTTCACAACAGCATCGTCAACCTTGATGGTTCTCCTCAGATTGAGGCTTTCGGCCTTCTCGCGGCTCATGTCCTCAATCCAGACCTTTCTGTTCTCCCCGATGAGACGCCCGGCCTCCTCCTCAACGCTGAGGAGTGTATCGTGTGCGATGCACGAGCGGTCGGTTTCGATTGTTATCTCGTCAGTTCCGTGATGGACTGCAACAGTCCCGATTCCATAGGAATTATGGAGAACGGATGAGAGAAGATGCTGTGCCGTATGTTCCTGCATGCCGAAGAATCTCTCGTCCCAGTCAAGGCGGAGAACGGCCCTGTCTCCGACGGAGGGAAGAGGACCGTCAGTCACGTGGAGGGGATTGCCCTCCCCGTCCTTGACTGTCGTCACAATTCTGATAGAACCGAAATAACCGCTGTCACCGCGCTGTCCTCCGCACTCGGGATAGAAAATCGATCTGTCAAGAAGAAAGCCTTTATCTGTAACGGCGGTAACCGATGCCTCGATTTCCTTCGTATACGGTTCCCTGTAGTAGAGTTTATCAGTTGTCATTGTCACTTCTCCCCTGGTGTGCCTTCGGAAGCGAGAGGTGGAGCTTGTAGCCCAGGACCCTCGCCAGAATCGTGAAGAATGCGGTAACCCAGATGTTTATCGATGAATCCACCCCGAGATAGCTCAGAAGAAGATACAGAAGTGCCCCGAGTATGCTTGCCGAAGCATAGAAATCGGAAGTGAAGACCATCGGCACCTCCTTTGCAAAGAGGTCTCTCAGAACTCCTCCGCCGACAGCGGAGAGGACACCCGAGAATATGATGCCGACAGGGATTATCGAGAGGGCGGCAGCCTTCTCGCAGCCGAGGGCCGTGAAGAATCCGAGTCCTATGGCGTCGAGGAACATTATGTGGTCGGGAAACGATTCGACTGCGACGTTCTCCCCGATGAGGAACATCACGAGCCCCGCGACGAACGCCACTGCTATGTAGACGCTGTTCTGGTAGACGGCGACGGGGACAGCCCCGATGAGCACGTCCCTTATCATACCGCCGGCACAGCCTACGGTGATGGCGAAGACTATGACACCCAGAAAGTCCATATTCTTCTTAATGGCCTTTGCAGCTCCGGAGAGAGCGAAAACGAAGGTTCCGAAAACATCAAACAAGAGTAATACGCCGTTATTCATAGCGATGACAGCTTAAACTGATTTG
>CAZGNN010000128.1:0-5001 GCA_964527335.1 uncultured Spirochaetaceae bacterium
GTATCTACATCCTTCTTCGGAAGGAGGATGTCCGGCGTCTTTACGCCATATTTCAACAGCTTTTCGCTAATCGTCATAATTTTCTCCTGTTATTTGTCGTTTTTGTTAGTCTAACACTACTTTCATGAGGTATCTATCAAATTTTTCTGATTTTTCTTAGGTCGTAATTCAAGACTCCGGAAATTCTTTCCCTGTCGTGATACTGCTCCTTTCCGGGCACTGCATTCTGTTGAGAGATTCTCTTCTCTGTGGTAAGATTCGGGTATGTTGGAGATGAGAAGAATCATAGAACTCTCGAGCCGTGTGCATACGTATCTTGTACTGCTGTATATGTTCTTTGCGTTCCTGTTCGTGCTCTTTCTTTACTTCCCTGTACGGGAGGAGCTTGTCACGCTCATCACGAGCGTCCAGATGATAATGGGATGGACAATCTTCCTTGTCGGAGTCTGGATCATATTCGCGTCTCTTCTCTGCTCGGTATTCTCCCGTGTGTGGGTCATATCACCGGCGGTGAAGACTCTCGTGAGATTTCTCATCTATTTCCTGATTTCCATCGTTCTCGATACTCTCAATACTCTCATTACAGGAGGTTTCTCCTATGGCATGTAATGTCTACGCACTCCGCGGTGCCGTCACCGTTGAAAATGATACTCCGGAGGAAATAATTCCTGCCGTGAAGGAGATGTTCGAAACTCTTCTTCATGAGAATGGACTCAGTGAAGATGAGCTTGTCTTCATCCAGTTCTCGCAGACGAAGGACCTCAGGAGCCTCAATGCCGCTTCGGCACTCCGTAAGGGGGGACACGGAAGCGGGGTTCCGCTTTTCTGTACCCAGGAAGCCGACGTGGATGGCGGACTTGAAAAGTGCATCCGCACTCTCGTTCTTGTCGGCCATGAGGAAAGAAGGGAAAAGAAGATGGTCTATCTCGGACGCGCGTCGGCTTTGAGACCGGATTTAAAGAGGTGATTCATGGTTTATGAAAACGCTGAGACACTGAAAATGGAAGAGCCCTGGAAGAAGAGGGGAACTGTCGTATTCATGTCGGACTTCGGCACTGTCGACGGGGCCGTGAGCGCAATGCACGGCGTTGCCGACGAAGTGAGTCACTCCCTCAGGCTTGAGGATCTGACGCACGAGATTCCGCAGTTCAATATATGGGAGGCGAGCTACCGCCTTATCCAGACAATCCCGTACTGGGCACCGGGAACCGTATTCGTATCTGTTGTGGACCCGGGGGTCGGAAGCGACAGGGAAAGCGTTGCAGTCCTCACGAAAAGCGGCCACATAATAGTCACTCCCGATAACGGAACGCTGTCGCATGTTGCTGCGGGAATCGGAATACTCGAGAGAAGAAGAATCAGCGAGACGACGAACAGGCTCAAGAACAGTCAGCGCTCCTATACGTTCTACGGCCGTGATGTCTATGCATATACGGGGGCAAAGCTTGCTGCGGGTCTCATTTCATTCGATGAGGTGGGGCCTCTCCTTGACGATAGCGTCGTCATGCTCGATATTGCTGATCCCGTTGTCACAGCCTCCTCGATAAGCGGCTCTGTCGATATTCTCGATACCCGTTACGGTTCTCTCTGGACCAACATTCCCGATACTCTCTTCATGAAGAGTTTCAGTTACGGGGAAGATGTCTACGTCACGATTTCCTTCCGCGACAGGGTAGTGTACGGCAGGAAGCTGCGTATCTGCCGCAACTTCACCGAAGTCGGGAAGGGCGAAGCTCTTGTCTACATCAACTCGCTTCTCCACGTGGGCGTTGCCGTGAGTCAGGGCTCCTTCTCGTCCGAATACGGAATCGGAACCGGGGAAGGGTGGAGAATCACATTTTCTAAATGAAGGGATTGTAGTATCTTCCGCCGTTTACGAAGTTAAGGGAGATTGATACTCCGAGGCACAGAACGGAAATGATGAGCGCAGCCCAGTCGCTTCCCCTGAAGGGGCGCGCGGAGTACCATGTACGCTTCCGTTTCTTTCCGAAGCCCCTGAGTTCCATCGCATTCGATATCGTCTCGATTCTGTCCATTGATGATATGACGAGAGGAAAGAGAATCTCGACGGCGTTCTTCAGTCTCTTTATGAGGCGCTGCTTCTTCGCCGCCATCTCGAGGCCTCTTGCCTGCTGTGACATCGATATTTCCCTGTATTCCCGCTGGATATCGGGAATGTACCTCAGAGCAAGGGAGACGGAGTAGGCTATCCTGTAGTTCACTCCTATCCTGTTGAGCGAGGATGCGAACTCGCTCGGATCCGTTGTCGATATGAAGAGTATGACGAAGGGAATCGTTGCAAGGTACTTGAGTATCACATTGAGATGATAGAAGAGCTGCTCCTCTGTCACCGTCCATCTTCCGAGACCGGTGAGGAGCACATGTCTTGTTCCGTAAATGGTGACTCCGTGTTCCGGGGAGAACAGATAAATCAGCACATTGTTGAGAACCATGAATGCGAAGGTGAATGCGAAGAGAACCTTCACTTCCCCCAGCCTTATCTTCGAGAGGCGGAAGACAACAAGTGCAGAGAGAGTAAGAGCGAGAAGAAAGCGTGTGTCATACGTCGTCATCGCCGCGAACGTCAGTATTATGAGAGTGCTGAGCTTCGTGGCACCGCTGAGACGGTGTATGGGAGAGTCTTTCTCGATATAGTTGAAAAGGTTGATCATCCTCTTACCTCCCTGTCATATTCTATGAAGCGGTGTATGAAAACGGTGTCATCGAGGCCGCAGAGAGAGGCGAGAGAGGAGAGGCTTGTCTTCTTCAGTGATGCCTTGTGTGTCAGTTCGTCGTCTGTGAGTATCTCCTCGGGCGCTGCGTCGGCTATCGCCTTCCCGTCCGTGAAGACGACGCTTCTCGTGCAGTACTCGAGCATGAGATGCATGTCGTGGGTGATGAGAACTATCGTCACTCCCGCCTTATTGAGCTCCTTCAGGAACTCCATGAACTCCGTGTAGTGTCTGAAGTCCTGACCTGCCGTCGGCTCGTCAAGTATGACTATCTCGGGATTCATTGCAATGATTGAGGCTATCGTGACTCTCTTCTTCTGACCGTAGGAGAGTGCGCTTATGGGCCAGCTCCTGAAAGGTCTGAGACCGCAGATACGGAGTGCCTCGTCCCCGATGCGGTCTATCTCGTCCTGCATCTTTTTCCCCTCGAGAACGAGGGCGAGTGTCACTTCGTCCTTTATCATGGTCTTCGTGATCATCTGGTTCGGGTTCTGCATGACGTAGCCGATGTGATTCGCCCTCTCCTTGATTGAATAGGTGGAGAGGTCGACGCCGTCAAGTTCCATCTTTCCCTCATCGGGCTTCTCGAAGCCGCATATGAGCTTGCTGAAGGTGCTCTTTCCTGCGCCGTTACGGCCCACTATCGACATCATCTCACCCCTGTAGAGCGTGAAGTCAACGTCCTCGAGTGCCCTGTGGCCCCGGCTTCCGGGATATGTGAACGTGAGTCCCTTCACTGTGAGGAGCTCTTCTTTCTTTCCTTTCGGTCTGTCATCGCTAATGTTCCTGAACCAGGAGCGGACCTTCTCCCTGTCTTCGTCAGAGAGAAGGAGTGTGTCGATTCTCCCCGGCCTCTTCTCTTCCGTTATCGCGACACCTGCGTACTTTAGTGCCGTTACATACAGGGGTTCCCTTATTCCCGTATCCCTGAGGAGCGTGGATGAGAGAAGTCTGTCCGGACTCTCGTCGGCGATTATCCTGCCGTCGTTCATCAGAATCACCCTGTCGACAGGACGCCACAGCACGTCCTCGATCCTGTGTTCGATTATTATCACCGTCGCACCGGTGGTTCTGTGAAGTTCGTCTATGAGCTCTATCGTCTTCTTTCCGCTTTCGGGGTCGAGGGAGGCAAGAGGTTCATCGAAGAGATAAATCTTGACTTTGTCCACCATGACACCCGCGAGCGACACGCGCTGTTTCTGACCTCCGGAGAGCGACTGCGGGGAATGTGCGAGTAAATCTTCAGCTCCCACTTTCCTGGCAGCTTCCTCAACTTCCCTTTTCATTTCGGAGAGGGGCGTGTTGTCGTTTTCGAGTGCGAACGCTATGTCCTCCCCGACAGTGAGGCCTATGAACTGGCCGTCGGAGTCCTGGAGAACGGTACCTGTAATCTTACTGAGCGTGAAGATGTCCAGATCCCTGTAACTGTGGCCGTCGATTATGAGTTCTCCCTCCGCATCTCCCGGGTAGGAGGCGGGAATGAGTCCGTTGAGAGTCGAGGCAAGAGTGCTTTTTCCGCAGCCGGAGGGGCCGCAGATGAGAATCTTCTCGCCTTCATTTACCGTGAGGTTTATATTGTACAGGGTTTTTTCCGCCTGGGCCTTGTATTTGAATGAGAAGTTCCTGAATTCGATTATGGGAGACATTGAGACCTCGCTAGGGGGAAGTGTAACACGATAAGGATAAAAGAAAAATGCTTCCCCGGAGAGAAGCATCTGAGAAAGGAGAAGGAATCAGTCTTCCTTCTTCAGTGATCCTGCCTTCGGTTTTGCCTTGTTATAGGCGATGGCAAGGAGTGTTCCGATGACTGCCGTCGTCACGATGTTCACAAGTCCTGCAACGATGCCCTGTGTGAAAACCTTGTTGGCAGGTTCAGCGTAGATGAGGATATCGAATACAGGTGCGATGACGCCCCATGCGATGATGTGTGCGACAACCTGGGCAACGTTGAACGTAATGATTTCCTTCTTACCGAATCTGTCTTCAACGCTGACGGATGATGTGAGAAGGCCCATTATGAGGCCTGCAACGCCGGATGCGATTACCCAGCTCCACCAGATGCCCCAGCCTGCTGCGAGGTCGATGAGCGTGTGGCCGATGAATGCGATGAGGAAACCTGCAAGAGGTCCGTAGAGTGCAGCCATGAATGCCAGGAGTCCGTACTGTGTCGAGATGTTTGTATTTGCAACCGGACTCGGGATTGATACGAATCTTCCCAGTACGAAGAAGAGTGCTGCTCCGATACCGATGGCGACGATTGTTGTGATCG
>CAZGNN010000129.1:0-3739 GCA_964527335.1 uncultured Spirochaetaceae bacterium
TGTATGCACCGCCGCGGCAGTAGTTACCTGTGCTCGGCCATACAGCCTGCTGTTCGACAGCGTCGAAGTTACCTGTTACGAGAGCCGGAGCGAGACATGCGTATGTAGCTCCCACCTTATGGACACCGCACGGGAAGAACTTGCCTGCGAGAGCGAAGATTCTTGCCTTTGTGCCTGTGATTTTCTTCGGGATTTCGATGAAGTTGACGTCGCCGTACTGGCCGCCCTTCTCGACGGGTTCGTTGTGCCAGTTGATTCTGTAGAGGTTAAGAGGATTGACGTCCCAGAGACCTACGTCCTTGAGCTTGTCCTTGATATCCTGCGGGATGAGTGAAGGATCCTTCATCTGTGCAAATGTCGGGAGTGTGATTCCCTTCTCTCTGCAGCGTGCTACGTTCTTCTCAACTATTTTTGGCTTTTTGCTAAGATTGATGAGCATAATAATCTCCTATGTGTGACTAGTATTATTGTGAAAATGTGATTTGTAAAGAAAAAAATTGCGGTAAATAGCTGAATTTTCCGAATAATTGAGTTTTCCATCAATATTTTTTGCTGTTTTTCTCTTCTTATCTCATGATTCTCCCGTTTCCGCTTATCTTTATCCGGCCGTCCCTGAGCGCACCCTCGAAGAGGGAGGTTATCTGGTCACCGGACTTGAGGTAGCCCATCTCGGAGAGAAAGAGGCGGAAAAGGGTGCTCTTCGTATATGAGTTTCCTTTTCCGTTCTCCAGAATCCAGAGTATGCAGTTGGCTCCCTCAAAGTAGGGAATCTGGTAGGAGTACCTCACTTCCGAAAGGGGAGTGGGGCGGAAGTAGTCTTCGTTTTCTCCCGTATGGTAGACCTTCTCCCCGTCGTCGAGCGTGACGGGAAACTCGAGGCGCTCTGAAAGCGACGAAAGAAGAACGCTCAGTCTCGAGCCGTTCTTGTAGAGGTCATAGGAGTTGAGAACCCTCTTGAACATCAGACTCTCCCTTACGGGGCCTTCGGTCTCTATGACCTTCTTCATGCGCAGGAGGATATCGTCGTCGAGAGAACCGGAGAGCATCTCTTCGGCACTCTCGGGTGTGAACTCAAGAGCTGTAAGCTTGTAATCTTTCTTTTCCATGTGGAAATTGTAGGTCCAAAGTGGTTCGAATGAAAGTGTAAATTATTGTAATAAGGACTGATTATCAGTAATATTTCTTAACAGAAAGGTAAGAAACAGACAATGGAAATAACGAAAGACATAAGATACATAGGTGTTGATGACCACGCTACGGTCCTCTTCGAGTCACAGTACCCGCTCGAGAGGGGTGTCTCCTACAACTCGTATCTCATCATGAGCGAGGGAAAGAGCCTCGTGATGGATACCGTGGAGGCTCAATTCGTCTCCGTATGGCTGCGTAGTATAGAGAAGGAAACGGATGGAGTCGATTACCTTGTCGTCCAGCACATGGAGCCGGATCATTCCTCGGGCATTGCCTCCTTCATGGAGAAGTACCCGGAGGCGAAGATAATCTCCTCCGAGAAGGCTTTCAGGATGATGAAGAACTTCTTCGGTACCGATTTCTCTGACCGCAGCATCGTCATGAAGGATGGCGATACCTTCACTCTCGGCAATCATACCCTCACGTTCGTCGCCGCTCCGATGGTTCACTGGCCTGAAGTCATGGTCACATACGACTCGTATGATAAAGTCCTCTTTTCGGCAGACGGCTTCGGAAGCTTCATCGCCAACGACCTCAGACGAAAGGACGAGGACTGGGCCGAGGAAGCGAGACGCTACTATATCGGAATCGTCGGGAAGTACGGAACGATGGTACAGAACCTCCTCAGGAAGGCTTCTTCTCTCGATATCTCGATAATCTGTCCTCTCCACGGCCCTGTGCTGAAGGATAACCTCGGCTATTATGTCGGCCTCTATGACAAGTGGTCGTCATACACTCCGGAGGATGACGGAATAACGGTATGTTACACATCCGTCTACGGCCACACGAAGGAGGCCGTGATGACACTTGTGGGAATGCTTGAGAAGAATGGAAGAAAAGTCGAAGTCTTCGACCTTGCCCGATGTGACGTCTACGCTGCCGTCGCCTCTGCATTCCGCCACGCTAATCTCATTCTCGCAACGACAACCTACGACGGTGACATCTTCCCCGCAATGAGGGGATTCATCGAACGCCTGACTCACCGCTTCTACCAGAAGAGGAAGATAGGCTTCATAGAGAACGGCTCCTGGGGCCCTGTTGCCAACCGCATAATGAAGGGAATGTTCGAGAAATCGAAGGATATCACCTTTGCAGATACCTCCGTCACTATCATGAGCGCACTCAGCGAGAAGAGCCTGAGGGATCTCGAGAAGCTTTCAGAGGAGTTCTGACGATTAAGCGGGGAAACCCCTTAGCTCTTCATCCTTGAGGCATTCTTCAGCGAAAAGGGCATTCTCCTTGCACAGCCTGTTGCGGATGTGGTGTCCCTTATCCTGACGGCATCTCTCTATTTCGTGTGTTCAAGGAAGCTTTTCAGAAGCTGAAAAAAAATTGTAAAATTTTCATTCTGCCGGATTCCTCAGTCATTCTCCTTATGACTGAGGTTTTCCGTTGAATAGTGCCGGAAACAGTTCGGCATATGTAAATTCCGGAAGGAAGCGCAAACTGAACTACGGAATCTTTTTTTGACAGAAATGACCACCTTCTGACCTTATATATAGTAGGAGGTGAAAAATGTCTGAATCCGGAAAACGAAAGAATGAGAAAGGATCCCTGGAGTACTACAGCCGTCTTATCGACGAGCACAAGCTCATCCCGAACGGGAAGATCAGGGACACTGCCTTTGCTCTCTCGGTAAGAAAGAAGGAATATCTTCTTGATTTCTACAGGGCCATTCATCCCGAAGACAGTGACGTGACTGCGGACGACATAAGACTTGTCAACATCGAGAATCTCTTCATGGTGGACATCTACAATGACTGTTCCTTTGTCGTCAGGGAGAAGAAGCTCATCCTTATCGAATGCCAGTCGCTCTGGACGGAGAACATCGGCTACAGACTGATGGAATACTATACTGCCCTCTATCCTCTTGTTGTTCCTGACTTCTCCGTCAGAAAACACAAAAAGAAAAGGGTAGACGTTCCCGATTTTGAGTTGTATGTTTTCTATGTAGGGAAAGAGGATGTTCCTGAAGAGATTCATGTGACGTCCCTTCTTGTCCCTGTAGAGCATGAACCGTACATTCCCGTCGGTGTATTCACCCTCAGGAACAGCAGCAGAAGGATGAAGGAGTTCTTTGAATTCTGCGAGACGAGGGACAGGAATGTCTCTCTATATGGAAACGGCATGGAGGCGATAGAGAAGACTATCGTCGAATGTCTGGACAGAGGAATTCTCGTTGAACTTATCAGCGAGAAGAAACACGAGCTGGAGGCTCACATGAGACAGAGTGACAAACTTAAATATGCTCAGTTCATGAAGATGAGTGTTGATGAAGGAAGAGCTGAGGAGAGGACGGCAAATCGTGAAAAAACCCTCAGAGTACTTCAAGAAGCAGATTTGCCTGAAGAGTACAGGAACATGCTCATTGAAAAGCTCTGTAACTGAACTGTGATATCTGGTTTCTGCCAGTCTGATGAATGGTAACTTATGACAAAGAAAGACAAACTCATATATGCCAGATACCTGAAAATGAGCTATGAAGATGCCTTTGCAGAAGGATTTGCAGAAGGATTTGCAGAAGGATTTGCTAAAGGCTACGCTGAAGAAT
>CAZGNN010000129.1:3839-4913 GCA_964527335.1 uncultured Spirochaetaceae bacterium
GAAGGATTTGCAGAAGGATTTGCAGAAGGATTTGCTAAAGGCTACGCTGAAGAATCTGAGAGAAGCATCAGAATAATCCGTGAGTCAGATATTCCCGAAGGAGTAAAGGAAAGCATTCTGGCAGAACTCAGTGAATGTTTGACCACTCCCAACCAGAGAGATGAGTATGTAGCCTATGACGGAGAAAGCTTGACTCGTGTATGCAAGGTATTTTAACCGGGTGCCGATGACACCGGGACAGAAGATGGCTGCGGACATACCTGAAGAGTCCAAGCAAGTGCTTATCGCAAAGCTGACTGAGTTATGAAAAAGAAGAGGGCGTCGTTTTCCGGCGCCCCCTGTCTTTCACTTCTCGAGGTTTTCCCTGATGATTTCGAACATTGTCTTCCAGTTCGTACACATCTCGTTTTCATTGAAGTAAATTGCCGTTTCCCTTTCGGCTGATGCCGGGCTGTCCGAACCGTGGATGCAGTTGAAGCTCATGAGAGGGGAGAAGTCTCCTCTGACAGTGCCGACTTCGGCAGCGGACGGGTTCGTCTTGCCCATGAGCTGTCTCATTCCGGAGATGGCATCCTCTCCCTCGACGACCATTGCGACGATGGGTGCTGATGTGATGAACTTCACCAGGGCGTCATAGAACGGCTTTCCCTGGTGCTCTGCGTAGTGGGCTGCAGCCTGCTCGGGTGTTACCTCGAGCATCTTGAGGGCGATGATCTTGTAGCCCTTCTCTTCAATGCGTGTGATGATCTTTCCGATGAGGCCGCGCTGTACTGCGTCCGGCTTGACGGCGATGAATGTCCTTTCAACCATTTTCTTCGACTAGTCCTTTCTTTATCGATAAATATTTAATGCAGCGGAGATTATCCGCTCCTTATTTATCTATATATAGCACAGAAGGGGTGCTTTTTTGAAGAGGGCAGATGATGTTGCGAAATGTTGCAAAATTATTTGACTTTGCTCTGTAAGTGGGTAAAAATAGAAAGTACGGTAGCACCGTGGAACAAAAGAGGAGACATACTCATGGCAGATTTAATGCGACCTATTCCGTTTGCTGAGCTTCTTTCGAGAATCGCA
>CAZGNN010000130.1:0-4908 GCA_964527335.1 uncultured Spirochaetaceae bacterium
TCGGTGCATCCGTTGCAGTTGCAGTCGCAGTTGCAGAGGCAATGAACAAATAAGAGTATTCTCTTTAATTAATAATCGGTCTGTTCGTTAATTCCGGACAGCCGATTTTTTTGTCACATTTCCCGTCGTTTATGTCCTATCGTAGCGGGGATATAATTATTCTCGGATTCGGAGGGAGAAATGAGAATCCGGTACATAATGGGCAGCCGTGTGCTGTAAGGTGACAGAGAAAGGAGATATGGGATTGTGCCCGGCTTTTCTTTTGTGTCTACTTTGTTGTTCCTGGGAGATTTTCCGTATGGTCTCTCTTTTTTCTGTCATTCCCATTTGTACTTTATCCTTCCTTCCCAACAGATATTTCCATATCTGTATCGGGTTTGTTCAAAAAGTGGAAAGAATAGAAACAATCGATTTCATTGACCTTATAGGAAGAGAAAACTAAACTGCTAATACCTATGCCTATTTTTTAGAATCCGGCATAAAAAAGGAGAGTGCTATGAAAGCAATCAACGAAGTTGTTAAGAAGACAGTGCGTCCTATCAAAGCAGTACAGTTCGGCGAGGGTAACTTCCTCAGAGCATTCATCGACTATCAGATCGATGTCATGAATGAAAAGACAGATTTCAACGGTTCTGTCATTATGGTCCAGCCGCTTGAGCGCGGTATGGGTGACATGATCAATGCCCAGGACGGTATCTACACAACTATCCTCAGCGGTGTCGAGAACGGCGAGAAGGTCGAAGAGGACAGAGTCATCACATCTGTCGACTCCTGTGTCAATCCGTACTCCGAATACGAGAAGTACATTGCTATTGCTGACATCCCGACTCTCAGATTCGTTTTCTCGAATACGACTGAAGCAGGTATCGCATACGATCCGAGCGTAAAGCTTGAGGACAAGCCGCAGGCTTCATTCCCCGGCAAGGTCACTGCATTCCTCTACAGAAGATACAAGACATTCGGCGGTGACAGGAACAAGGGCCTCATCTTCATCCCCTGCGAGCTCATCGACAAGAACGGCCAGTTCCTTCATAAGTATGTTCTCCAGCATGCAAAGGAGTGGGGTCTCGAAGAGGACTTCATCAAGTGGGTTGACGAGTCATGTGACTTCTGCTGCTCACTCGTCGACAGAATCGTTCCGGGCTATCCGAGAGCAACAGCTGACGCATTCTGCGAGAAGTTCGGCTACAAGGACAACCTCCTTGACTGCGCAGAGAAGTTCCTCTTCTGGGCTATCGAATACACACACAAGAGCCACGAGGATGAACTTCCGACCGGTAAGGCTGGCCTCAACGTCGTATGGACTGATGACATGACATTCTACAGAACAAGAAAGGTCAGAATCCTCAACGGAACACACACGATGACTGTTCTCGCTGCTTATCTCACAGGCAAGAACACAATCGAGGAATGCATGAACGACAAGCTTGTTTCCTCTTTCATGGATCAGGGACTCTTCAAGGAGATCATTCCTTCCATGGATGGTGACAAGGCCCTTCTCGAAGGCTATGCAGGCGACGTTCTCAACCGTTTCCGCAACCCGTGTGTCGTTCACATGCTGATGTCCATCAGCCTCAACAGCACATCGAAGTTCAAGACAAGAGACCTTCCGTCACTCCTCGGCTATATCGAGAAGTTCGGAAAGCTTCCGAAGACTCTCGTATTCTCACTTGCTGCTCTCATCGCTTTCTACGAAGGAAAGAAGAACGAGAACGGCTACTTCGGAACAAGAGACGGTGTCGAGTACCAGATCAAGGATACAGATGCTGTTGACTTCTTCGCAGATATCTATTCAAAGAGCTATGCATCTGTAAGCGAGAAGGCTTCCGTTCTTACTTCTGCAGTTCTCAAGAAGAGCGAGTGGTGGGGACAGGACCTTACACAGGTTGCAGGACTTGAGGCACTTGTCAGAGAAGATCTCGAGAAGATCTGGACAGTCGGCATGACAGAAGCCATGAAGACTATTGTGGAGTGAGTGGTGGTCAAGTTATATAAAATCAACCCGAAAGACAACGTCGCCGTCGCGCTTGAACCGCTGACGGCCGGCGAGGTCGATATCGTGGAAGAGAGCCCGATTACCATCCTCTCCGATGTCATGGCCGGCCATAAGGTAGCACTCAGGGACATTCACGAAGGTGAAAGCGTCATCAAGTACGGCTACCCGATAGGAAGGGCACAGAGAGACATCAAGAAGGGTGAGTGGGTTCATACTTTCAACATCAAGACACAGCTGAGCGAAGAAGCCGAATACCACTATGACGAGGAAACTGCAAAGAAGTCCTTCGAGGATTTCAAGTCAACGGTATCGAAGCGCCTCAGTGACGGCTGCCCCTGCATCAAGGCATACGAGAGAAAGGACGGCAGAATCGGTATCCGTAACGCTCTCTGGATTGTTCCGACAGTCGGCTGCGTCAACCAGATAAGTAAGACTCTCGAAGCATGGGGTAACGCTAACCTCGGTCTCGAGGACGGCGTTCATGCCTGGACTCATCCCTTCGGCTGCTCGCAGCTCGGGGAAGACCACGAGAATACAAGAAAGATTCTCTCGGGACTCGTTCATCATCCCAACGCAGGCGGTGTCCTCGTAATCGGTCTCGGATGCGAGAACAACACCATGGATTCATTCAGGGAACTTGTCGGTGAAGTCGACGAGAAGAGAGTGAAGTTCATGGTCTGCCAGAACGAAGAGGATGAGCTCGAGAGCGGCAAGAAGCTCCTTAAGGAGATTGCCGGAGAGATGAAGGACGATGTCAGGACAGTCGTATCTGCATCACGCCTTGTCGTCGGCATGAAGTGCGGCGGCTCTGACGGCCTGAGCGGCATCACGGCAAACCCGCTTGTCGGAAGACTTACGGATGCACTCGTATCCATCGGTGGAACTGCAATACTTACAGAGGTTCCGGAGATGTTCGGAGCTGAACAGGTACTCATGGACAGAGCTGAAAGCAGAGAGGTCTACAACGAGGTTGTCGACATGATCAATGCCTTCAAGCATTACTTCGTGTCACACGGACAGGTTGTCTACGAGAATCCGAGCCCGGGTAACAAGGCCGGCGGTATAACGACACTCGAGGACAAGTCACTCGGATGCGTCCAGAAGGGCGGTTCGGCTCCTGTATCGGGTGTTCTCAAGTACGGTGAGAGAGTATGCAAGAAGGGCCTCAACCTGCTTTCAGGACCCGGTAACGACATCGTATCGACAACCGTGCAGACAGCAAGCGGTGCTCACATGATTCTCTTCACGACAGGACGCGGCACTCCGCTCGGAGCTCCGGTACCGACAGTGAAGATTGCAACGAACACGCCTCTTGCAGAGAAGAAGTCCAACTGGATTGACTTCAACGCAGGAAGGATGCTCACGGAAGACCCTGCAGCAGTTACGGATGACTTCATCTCGTTCATCCTTGATGTTGCATCGGGTAAGAGAACAAAGAACGAGGAGAACGGCTACTCGGAGATTTCAATCTTCAAGGACGGCGTTGTTCTCTGATTTCCGCTAAGGATAACAAAGGGAGGGAAGTACTTCGCGTACCCCTCCTTTTTCTTTTGAGATTGTCTGCAGCCCAAACTGTATTGCTCGGGACGGGAACAGCTTACACTTCTGCGAACGGATTGTAATTGTCTGCACGTATGTGCATCATGTGGATGACTGAAAAGGAAGTGAGCCATGAGTGACATTGTAATCAGACCTGCAACAGAAGAAGACGCACTGTCTCTTCTTTCAATCTATTCATACTACGTTACAGACACCGCCGTCTCCTTCGAAAATGAGGTGCCGTCAATAGAAGAGTTCAGGGAGAGAATCAGGGCCATATCTTCTTACTATCCCTACATCGTCGCTGAAAGAGATGGAAAGACTGTCGGCTATGCATATGCCGCTGCCTTCAAGAACCGTGCCGCCTACGACTGGGATGTGGAGACCACAATCTATCTTAATCGTGCAATGAAGAGGTGCGGTATAGGGAGAATGCTCCTTGATAAGCTCGAGGAAATCCTTGCCTCCATGAACATCACGAACGTCAACGCGTGCATAGCGTCAATCGATGAAGAGGACGAATACCTTACGCGTGACAGCATTCTCTTCCATACGAGAATGGGGTATTCGATGGTGGGATGTTTCCACAGGTGCGGTTACAAGTTCAACCGCTGGTACGATATGGTCTGGATGGAGAAGCTCATAGGGGAGCACAGGGAGAACCAGCCGGAAGTTGTTCCGTTCCCCGAAATCAGGGAAAGGTTCTTCTGATCAAAGAAATGCTCCGGAAGTATCCGGAGCGTATCAATCATTTACCTTCAAGCGCCATCATCTTCTCGATTCGTCTGACGTGTCTCTCCTCATTCGAGAAGGGGGTGTCGAGGAATACATCGAGTATGTCCGTTACGGGCTCGGGGTATTCGAAGCGGCCGCCGAATGCTATGAAGTTCGCATCGTTGTGCTCTCTCGTCTTCTCCGCAGCATATCTGTTCTGCACGAGGGCGCATCTTATGCCCTTCATCTTGTTTGCCGAGAGTGATATCCCGATACCTGTTCCGCAGAGAAGGATTCCGTAGTCGTATCCTCCCTTTCTGTATTCGAGAACCGCCTTTTCTGCCATGTCGGGGTAGTCCACGCTCTTTTCCTCGAGCGTGCCGAGGAATGTGTATTCGATACCTCTTTTTCTGAGGTGCTCAAGTATTTCCTTTGTCCTTTCAACGGCTCCGTGGTCGTTTGCAACTACTACTTTCATCGTCTTATTCTCCTATAATCTCAATCTGACAGCCCTTCATTGCCTGAAGTGCCGTCCTGTGGCTCGAGTCACTCACGCCGCGGGAGAGGGACGCATCAACAATGATGTGTGCGTTCGGCAAAAATGCCTTTGCCACCATTGCATTCGATATCACGCAGATATCGGTACAGAGACCCATGAG